>JAFVSY010000052.1 GCA_017503465.1 Tidjanibacter sp.
ACACATTCAAGCACCTGAAGCACAGCGAGAGCAACCCTTGGTCGCTCTCCAACGACCAAGTCTACTGCATTGAGGAGGACCGTGGTGGGCGCATTTGGGTAGCCACCTATGGCGGGGCCATCAATATGCTCACCGGCAGCGAAGAGAGCCGTTTCTACAACACCACCAATAGTTTCCCCCACTACCCCACCGAGCCCGGCGAAAAGGCTCGCTACATCATTTGCGACTCGGCCGAGAGGATGTTGGTGGGCACCTCGGAGGGGTTGTTGGTGTTCAACCCCACGGAGAGTCCGGAGAGTGTGAGATTTGTGGTGGCACAGCGCAGTGCAGACGACAAGGGCCTGAAGGCCAATGACATAATTCACATTCTCAAGACCCGCAGCGGGCAGGTGTGGTTGTCTACCTATGGCGGTGGTCTATGCCGCATCGAGGGCTACACCGAGCAGGGAGCACCCCTGTTTGAAACCCTCTCCACCAGCGACGGGCTCTCGAGCAACATCGTGTTGGCCGCCACCGAGGACAGCGAGGGTGCCCTATGGCTCTCCACCGAAAAGGGTATCTCCAAGTTTGAGCCCAAGGAGCGCATATTCACCAACTACACCCGCTACGACACCTTCAAACCCAATCTCTACAACGAGGCCGCCGCCGCAACCGATGCACAGGGCAACGTGCTCTTCGGCAGTGCCAACGACCTCCACGTGGTAAACCCCCGTCAGATGGTGCAGGAGGACTATGACTACCACCTGAGGTTCACCTCGTTGGAGGTGCAGAACAAAGAGGTGGAGGTGGGTAGCAAGGGCTCGCCACTGGAGAGTTCCATAAGCGAGGGTGGCAGTGTGGAGTTGCCGTGGGATTATGGGCTCTTCCGCATCCAATTCGCCTCGCTCAACTTCCGCCTGCAAAATAGGGTTAATTACCTCTACAAACTCGATGGCTACGACTCCGAATGGACCGACTCGCACAACACGGGTGGGGCCTACTATTCCAAAGTGCCCCCCGGCAAGTACACCTTCCGCGTGAAAGCCTACGTTGGTAACCACCTGATGGCCGGCGAGGAGATTGTGCTCCCCATACACATCGTAACACCGCCGTGGCAGTCGTGGTGGGCGTGGTGCATCTATGTGGCTCTGACTGTGGGCATACTGTGGTTCATCGGGCACCTCTACCTTCGTATGGCCAAGTTGCGCACCGAGGCACGCATCGAGCAGGACACGGCCGAGATGAAACTCAAGTTCTTCACCAACATATCCCACGAGTTGCGCACTCCCCTAACCCTCATTATGGGCGGCATTGAGGAGGTGCAGAAGCACGAAAACCTCTCGCCAAGGGCCGAGAACAGCCTTACGCTCTCCTACAAGAACTCCAAGCGTATGCTCTCGCTCATCAACCAAATTCTGGACTTCCGCAAGGTGGTCAAGAACAAGATGGAGTTGAGGGTGGAGAGACTCGACATTGTGGAGTTGGCCAAAGGAGTGGTGGATGATTTCAGGGACCTTGCCGACGAGCGCAAAATCAGCCTTATGTTCTCTTTTTCAAGGGAAAACATCACTCTTTGGGGCGACCGACAAAGGCTCGAAAGTTTGCTCTACAATCTGCTGAGCAACTCGATGAAGTTCACCCACAACAAGGGTACAATCGCGCTGGAGGTCATCTCCAACGAGGAGCAGGGCCTTGTTACCATTCGTGTGCAGGACAACGGCATAGGTATCCCCAAAGAGCGACTCGGCTCCATCTTCGACCGCTTTGCACAGTATGCCTCGGCGGTGAGGGGCGACACGGGTGGCAGTGGCATTGGTCTGTCGCTGTGCAAGGAGATTGTGGAGTTGCACAAGGGCACCATTGACGTGGAGAGCAAGGTGGGTAGTGGCACCACGTTCACCATCGGGCTCCCCCTCGGCAATGCCCACTTTGAGATGAATCAGATTGACTTCGGTGGGGATAGCACCCAGGAGGAGAGCACCCCAAGTGGCCCACGTCGCAAGGGTGTTACCGCACCCGAGGGAGCACAGAAGATACTTCTCGTGGAGGACAACAGCGAGGTGAGGGCCTTCATCTACAACAACCTCATTGACACCTATCGGGTGGTGGAGGCTGCCGATGGCCAGGAGGCTCTGGAGAAAATCGCCTCCGAGCAACCCGACATCGTCATCACCGACCTGATGATGCCCAAGATGGATGGCATTGAGCTCGTAAACCACATCCGCAAGGACTTCGAAACGAGCCACATACCCGTGGTGATGCTCACCGCCAAGCAGACCCCCGAGGAGCGCATCAGGGCGATGAAATATGGAGCCGATGGCTACATCACCAAGCCCTTCAGTATGGAACTCCTGCTGGCCAAGATTGACAACCTGCTCTCGCAGCGCAGGATACTCTTTGAGAAGATGTCCAAAGGCTCGGCACGCAACCGCATCGTGGAGGCCATTCCGAAGAGTGATGTGGTGGTAACCAACAAGGACGAGCGTTTCCTGCAACAGATTATGGCCTGGATTGAGGAGAACATCGAAAATAGCGAGCTGACCATCGACGATATGGCCTCCCATATGCTCATTGGTCGCACCACCCTCTACAACAAAATCAAGTCGCTCACCGGCAAGTCGCCCGTGGAACTCATCAAGGAGTACCGCATAACCAAGAGCGAAATGTTGTTGCGCACGGGTCAGTTTGCGGTGTCGGAGGTGGCCTACAAGGTGGGCTTCTCGGACCCCGGCTACTTCAGTCGCTGCTTCAAGGAGCAGTACAAGAGTTCGCCCGTGGAGTATCTCAAGAAGCACAAAGTGAGAGTTGAGAGTTGAAACACATAATTTTTTCCATTGATATAGAGAACAACCCGTATGAAACGACTGTTTACCTACATCGCTCTGGTGGTGGCCACAATGGCAGTGGCCACAGCACAAGACACCCGCACAGTGCCCGAAATTAGGGGCGACAAACCTCTCTCGGTACGTATGGCCGAGAGCGAAATGGTGCGCATACCCGATGCCGTCTATATGGATGGAGTGAAGAAGCCCAAGTGGAACTACACCACCGGCCTGGAACTCCTCTCCATCGTCCACGCCGGCGACCGCTACCAAATCGGTGCCTTCGAGAAGTATGCACTCGATTGGGTGGACGTGATGTTGAGCGAGGATGGCAAGAGCATACAGACCTACAAACTCTCCAACTACAACCTCGACCACATCTGCCCCGGCAGGCTCCTCTACCGAGCCTACGACCGCACCGGCGACAAGCGCTACCGCAACGCTCTGCGACTGATGTGGGAGCAGTTGGAAGGCCAACCACGTACCCCCGAGGGTGGTTATTGGCACAAGAAGGCCTACCCCAATCAGATGTGGCTTGACGGACTCTATATGGCCGAGCCCTTCAAGACGGAGTATCTGCGTAGGTTTGGCGGTGGCAAGAGCGGTATCGACAGAAAGCACGGTTATGAGGATATTGTAAAACAGTTTGTGCTGGTGGCCGAAAAGACCTACGACCCCGCCACGGGGCTCTTCCGCCACGCTTTGGACTCCTCCAAGGAGATGTTCTGGTGCGACAAGACCACGGGCCAAAGCCAGCACGCCTGGTTGAGGGCAATGGGCTGGTACACCGTGGCACTCGTGGAGGTGCTCGAAATGTTGCCCCCCAAGACCGAAGGTAGGGAGAAACTCGTCGGCATACTCAACCACATCTTCCAGACCATTCCCGCCTTTGCCGACCCGCAGAGCGGTATGTGGTACCAGGTGATGGACTGCCCCACAAGGGAGGGTAACTACGAGGAGGCCACCGGCTCCATTATGCTCACCTATGCAATGCTCAAGGCGGGCAGGTTGGGCCTGGTGGATAGGGCCTACAGGGCCAAAGGTGCCGAGTTATATGAGAAGTTTGTGGAGCGTTTTATGCGCGAGAATGGCGATGGAACCATCTCAATGATTCAGTGTTGCGCAGTGGGCGGCTTGGGTGGCAAGCAAAACCGTATGGGCGACTTTGCCTACTACCTCTCGGAGCCCATCATCGAGAACGACTGCAAGGGCGTTGGTCCCTTCATCTGGGCCTCGCTGGAGTATGAGGCTATGCACAACATCGACTACCGCCCCGCCGAGTTGGCCCTCACCGAGCAGATTCCCGCCTTCCCCGGAGCCGAGGGTGGCGGTATGTGGGCCACAGGTGACCGAGGTGGCAGGGTATTGAAGGTAACCTCATTGGCCGACGACGGCTCGGAGGGCACACTGCGTTGGGCCCTGGAGCAAAAGGGCACAAGGATGATACTCTTTGAGGTGAGCGGCACCATTGAGTTGAAAGAGATGTTGCACGTGAGGGAGGGTAACTTCACCCTCGCAGGCGAGAGCGCACCCGCAGGCGGCATCTGTATCAGTGGCCACGACACCCGCTTTGAGGCCGACAACATCATCGTGCGCCACCTGCGCTTCCGCCTCGGCGACAAGACCAAGACACAGGAGGATGCCGTGGAATTTCGCAAGTGTACAAGGGCCATTGTGGACCACTGCTCGATGAGTTGGAGCGTGGATGAGTGCGCCTCGGCCTATGGCAACAGGGATTTCACAATGCAGTACTGCCTCATCAGCGAAAGCCTCAACCACTCCACCCACAAGAAGGGCGACCACGGCTATGGTGGCATTTGGGGCGGCCGCAACGCCACCTTCCACCACAACCTGCTGGCACACCACACCTCACGCAACCCCCGTTTGGACCACCCCTTCATCTATTGGGGTAGCGACGAGTTGCTCTATCGTGGCACCGTGGAGGTCTACAACAACGTGGTCTACAACTGGAAGAACAAAGCCTGCTATGGCGGCGAAGAGGGCTGGTGGAGAGTGTGCAACAACCTCTTTATGCCCGGCCCCGACACCAAGAACACCAAGGAGTTCCTGGAGGCCTCGGTCTACAAGGAGCCCTATGCCGCCACGGGCCACTACCACATCAGCGGCAACGTGTTGGCAGGCAACGAGAGTGTTGAGCAGGACAACTGGAATGGCGTAACCATCAAGGGTGGCGCAAGCCGAGAGGAAGTGGAGATGGCAGCCCCAAGGAAGATGTTTGGCGAGCCTGCGTGGTCGGCCTACGAAAGGGTGGTTGTGCAGAGTGGCGTGGGTGCCAAGCCTGCCGATGCGGTGGACCAAAGAGTACTCCAAGAGGTGTTGTCTAATGGCGGAAAAATTGTCAATTCGCAGGAGGAAGTGGGCGGTTGGCCCACCCTCAAAGGCAAGAAAAAAGTGGCCAAAGACAGCGATGGCGACGGTGTGCCCGACAAATGGGAAAAGCGCAACGGAATGGACAAAAAAAATCCTGCCGATGGGGCCACATTGAGGGCTGACGGATATTCCAACTTGGAGCACTACCTCTTCAGCCTGACCGAAACAAGGTAAAAGACAAAGAGTTGGGCCTGCCGTGGACGGCCGGAAGTGCGTGTGCGGAGCCAAATGCGGGGTGTCAAAAAATCCGTGCAAAGTGTCAATTTTTACATTTGTATTAACGTAGTTAATTTGTATATTTGCAATACCTAAAAACCTATACTCACACCTAAAAACACTACATTCGGACCAAAATAGCCTAAAACTACCTCACACACACCCCCTGTTCATTCATCAAGGAGCGGCTGTCAGTCGCCATAGTTGCGATGGCAATTTGAACAATTCAATCAACCTATCATAATTAACCAAATTAACATTAACCAAATTTCAAACCATGAAAAACTTTACTAAAAAGTTTGCCCTACTGCTCGTAGGGTTGAGCCTTGCCCTCACAGCGGAGGCTCAAAAGGTTAGCGGTATTGTTAAGGACACGGCAGGTGAGCCAATCATTGGCGCATCGGTCATTGTCGAAGGAACCACCAACGGTACGTCTACCGGCGTTACCGGCGAGTGGAGTCTCGATGTGCCCAACGCACCGCAGAAAAAGTTGGTCTTCTCGTACCTCGGTATGAAAGACAAGACCGTGGCTATCGGTAGCCGCACCTACATCGAAGTTACTTTGGAGAACGACTCCCAAGTGATGGAAGATGTTGTGGTTGTGGGCTATGCAACCGTGGCACGTAAGGACCTTATCGGTTCGGTATCTTCGGTAGACTCCGAGACACTGACCTCGCAGCCCGTGACCAGCGTGAGCGAAGCACTGGCAGGTAAGATGGCAGGTGTGCAGGTAACCACCACCGAGGGTGACCCCGATGCCGACATCAAGATTCGTGTGCGTGGTACCGGTTCGATTACCCAGGATTCGTCGCCCCTCTACATCGTGGATGGTTTCCCCGTGGACAACATCAACGACATCCCCTCGAGCGACATCCAGAGCATCGACGTGTTGAAAGACGCATTCTCGACCGCCATCTACGGTTCGCGTGGTGCAAACGGTGTTATCATCGTTACCACCAAGAGCGGCCAGGAGGGTAAGTTGAGCGTGAACTACAATATGTACGTTGGCGTTAAGACTATGGCCAACAGGGATGCCATTGAGGTTATGGAGCCCTACGACTTCGTTCAGTTGCAGTATGAGAACTACCTCCTCAATGGTGGTTTGAGCGACCGCTACGAGCCCGTGTTCGGTATGTTCCAAGACATCGACCTCTACAAAGGTTTGAAGGGTAACGACTACATCGGTCAGATTTTCGGCAACCAGGGTCGCAGTATGAACCACAACCTCTCGGTGAGCGGTGGTAAGGATGGTTTCAGCTGGACTGCAAGTTATGCACGTATGGAGGATGACGCCGTTATGCTTGGCTCGAACTACCTGCGTAACAACCTCAACCTGAAGACCAAAATCAAAGCCAACAAGAAACTCTCGTTCGACTTCAACTTGCGTTACTCGGACACCGACGTGCGTGGTGCAGGTGCCAACTCGCTCAACGATGGCAGTGGCTCCACCTCGGGTAGCAACGCTCGTCTGAAACACGCCGTAATCTACACTCCCATTCCCATCAAGAGCAGTGTGGAGGGTAGCGACCTCGAAGAGGACTATGGCGACTCGGCACCTCCCGTGCAGAGCCTTAGGGACAACGACAAGAAGCGCAACCGTCAGAACTGGAACCTCAATGGTGCAGTTACTTGGAAAGCAATCAAAGGCCTCAACGTGAAGATTGAGGGCGGTTTGGACACCTATTCGCAGGCTGACTACTATTTCTATGGTCTGACCTCCTACAAGACTGCCAACACCGCATACACCAACCACAAAGGCGAATCGCTGAAACATATGCCTTTGGTAACTTACAACGACTACGACCGCACTCGTCTGCGCAACACCAACACCATTCACTACAACGTTGGTGAGGCATTCGATTGGGAGGATAGCAAACTCGACATTCTGCTTGGTCAGGAGTACATCATCACTCAGGCGCAGAAGCAGACTGCCGAACTCGGTGGCTATCCCGACTTCTTCACTGCCGATATGGCTTGGAACTTTATGGCTTCGGGTGTTGCTTGCTCGAACAACATTTTCTACAGCCAGGATGACAAACTCCTTTCGTTCTTCGGTCGTGTGAACTACGACTGGAAGGGTATCATCTCGGCCAGCGCAACAATGCGTGCCGATGGTTCGTCGAAGTTCTTGGGCGCAAACCGCTGGGGCTACTTCCCCTCGGGTGCAGTTGCAGTGCGTCTGTCGGAGATTGGTGGTTTGAAGGACGTTGAGTCGCTCGACAACTTGAAGTTGCGTTACAGCTATGGTACCGCAGGTAACAACAATATCCCCTCGGGCCAGACTATGCAGACCTTCAAGGCCAACACTTCGAGCTGGATTTCGCAGGGTGGTATCATCTGGTCGGCAGGTAAGACTATGCCTAACCCCGACCTGAAATGGGAGACCACCGTTTCGCACAACCTCGGTTTGGACTTCTCGTTCCTGAATGGTAAGGTGAGCGGTTCGGTTGAGGCCTATCGCAACAACACCAAAGACCTGCTGATTAACTTCCCCACCGCAGGTAGTGGCTACGACACCCAGTATCGCAACCTCGGTGAGGTGCAGAACGAGGGTATTGAGGCAACCCTGAACCTGACCATCTTTGAGACCAAGAATGCAGGTTTGACCATCTCGGCCAACGCATCCTACAACCGCAACAATGTTGTAAACCTCGGTATGGACTACATTATGGAGAGCTCCAACTGGGCTTCGACCGAGATTAAGGGTGACTACAAGGTTGAGGCAAACCAGCCTATGGGTAATATGTTCGGCTACGTGAGCGATGGTTTCTACACCGTTGACGACTTCGAGGGCTACGATGGCAAAGCGTGGAAACTGAAAGAGGGTGTTGCAGATGCCAGCGATATTGTAGGTAGCAACTATATGCGCCCCGGTGCAAGGAAGTTCAAAGACCTCTCGGGCGATGGTAAGGTTACCACCGACGACGCCGACAAGCAGATTATCGGTAACGCACTGCCCGATTGGACCGGTGGTTTGATTATCTCGGGTTGGATTGGCAACTTCGACTACTCGGCCAACTTCAACGCCGTGTTTGGCAACGAGATTTACAACGCCAACCTCATCGAGTTCACCTCGACTCGTAAGTACAACTACCGTAACCTGCTGAACACTATGACAGTGGAGAACCGCTGGACCAACGTGGATTGGACCACCGGTGAGTTGGTGAACGACCCCGACAAGTTGGCAGAGATGAATGCCGGCAAGACCGAGGGTTCGCCTATGATTTACAACGCTGCATTCAGCGATGCTGCTGTTGAGGATGGTTCGTTTGTTCGTTTGGCAAGCGTAACTTTGGGTTACACCTTCCCCGAGAAACTGACCAAACGTGTGGGCATCCAGAGCCTGCGTGTCTACGCAACCGGTTCCAACCTCTTCTTGTGGACCAACTATTCGGGCTACGACCCCGAGGTTGATTCGCGCCGCAGCACTCCTCTTACTCCGGGTGTAGACTACTCGGCATATCCCAAGAGCAGAGGTGTAGTATTTGGTCTGAACCTCACATTCTAAACCTCTTAAAAGACTATGAAAGCGATGAAAAAGATTGCATATATTATAATGATGATTGCCGCATCCGCATCGTTGTACTCTTGCAGCGACTTCCTGGATGTGGAGACCAAGTCGGAGTTTGACGAGTCGGTAGTATTCTCAAACTACACCTTGGCCGAATACAACGTGTTCGGAATTTCGGATGCATTTGGTCAGACCAACGGCCACCGTGGTCGCTACCTGCCCTACTACGGCTTCAACACCGACATCGAGTGGAACAACAACACCGATGCCGGCGACAAGCGTGACCTGTCGGCCTACAACACCAAGACCGGTAACGGCCAGATGAGTAACAGCAATGGTCCTTTCGAGTGCCTCTATACCGGTGTTGAGAGGGCTAACCTCTGCATTGCAGGCCTGAAGAAACACGGCAACATTGAGAACGACCCCGAGATGGCCTACCTCTATGGCGAGTCTCTGGTGCTCCGTGCAGTGCTCTACCACGACCTGCTCAAAGGTTGGGGTGATGTTCCTGCTCGCTTTGAGCCCATCAACTCGGAGACCATCTACATTCCCAAGAGCAACCGTGACGTTATCTACAAGCAGCTTCTGGCTGACCTTGAGACCGCAATTCCTCTGCTCTACTGGCCCGGTGAGAAGGCACAGACTATGCGCACCGACCGTATCAGCAAATCGTTTGCCATCGGTATGTATGCCCGCTTGGCTCTTGCAGCAAGTGGCTACGCTCTGCGTCCTGATGAGGGCCAGCTTGGTACCAACAACCCCGGCGAAGTACGCAAGACCGAGGACCCCGACTTGCAGGCAAGCGTGCTCTATCCCAAGGCTCTGAACTATCTGAAACAGGCCATCAACCAGAAGTGCAACAGCCTCTATGGCAACTACATTGACCTCTGGAAGGCAACTTCGGATATGGACCTGACCGCAGGTAAGGAGACTCTGTTTGTGATTCCCTTCAGCGATGGTCGTGGTAGGTGGAACTACACATTCGCCATCAGGGACGAAGACTTCAGTGGCAAAGGTGGTGCCGCAGGTCCCGTGCCCACTCTCTACTTCGACTACGACAGCGATGATGTTCGCAGGGACATCAGCTGCGTAAACTGGAAGTGGGGCAAAGGCCACATTGCCGAGCCCACCAACGTAAACAACTGGTACTTTGGTAAGTACAGGTTTGAGTGGCAGATTAGGGCTCCCTATGGTGGCGGTAACGATGATGGCGTTAAGCCCATTGTGATGCGCTATGCCGACATTCTGCTGATGGCAGCCGAGATTGCCAACAGCACCGAGTGTGGCGCAAGGGACGAGGCCTTTGCTAAGGATTGCTTGTTGGCAGTTCGCGAGAGGGCTTTCAAGGGCAACGAGAGCGAGGCACAGGCCTATGTGAACGCACTCAGTGGCGAGCAGAACATCCAACTCGCAATTGAGGAGGAGAGGAAACTGGAGTTCGTTGGTGAGTTCTTGCGCAAGGGCGACCTTATCCGTTGGGGCAAACTTGGTAGCAAACTTGAAGAAACCAAGCAGCGCCTCATCGACTTTGCAAACCTTGCAAAAGACACTGGTAGTGAGACTGCACAGCCCAGGTGGGACTACACCTTCCTCAGTGGCGACCTCTACTGGAAGGACAATGGCGCCGAGGGTATCACCATCTACGGCCTCGAGCCCAACCAGAAGGCTGCTCCCGCAGGTGCCGAGGGTGAGTGGACCCACATCAAGGAGTACATCAAACCCGACAGGTTCTACTCCGACAAGAGCAAAGTGTACGCCTACGATGTTCTCTATGAGAACGATCCCGACACCCGCCAGTTCTGGCCCTTGTTTGATGCAACCTGCAATGCCAACACCCAACTCAAGAACGACTACGGCTATGCCGGTAGCAGCGCACAGGGTGGCGACAAATAACAGAGACACACACTTATACCTTTGAATAATATAAGTATATGAAAAAGATATTCAGAAACATTGCATTGTTTGCTGCGACAGCATTGGCAGCGGTGGGTTGTGCTCCCGAACAGGGCGAGATTATCGACACCATCGAGCTCAATCGTGCGCTCTCTCCTCTGGAGTTCAAAGCAAACGTGATTGCCTCCAAGGGTACAGACGTGGAGTTCTCTTGGGAGGTAATGGATGGCGTTGAGAAGTATGAGCTTCAGCTTTTCGCCGCCGCCAAAGATGCCGAGGGCAACACCGTTGCCCCCAACTACGATGAGGCTTCGCCCATCGACACCTACATTGTTCTGCCCGAGGAGGTTCCCTACCGAGTGAACAACCTCACCGTGGATGCAGATTTCTATGCCCGCGTGCGCAGTTGCAAGACCAACCTGGAGCCCTCGAAATGGGTGGCTTTGGAGGAGGACTTCTCGACCTTTGCAGTGCGTAGCAGCCTCAACCCCAAAGTTACCGAGCGTGGCACCGACTACATCGTTGTGTCGTGGGATGCTGCCGAGGACAAAGGCGACCTGACCAGCCTGCGTGTTGCACCCGTGAGGGAGGGCGAGGAGGTTGTTATCACCTTGGAGAGCGCCGACAAAGAGGCTTGCAGCAAGAGGGTGGATGGCCTTACCGCCTGCACCGACTACCGCTTTGAGTTGGTATTTGGTAAGAGCGGCTCGCGTGGCTACACCACCGGCTGGACCCGTCCTTCGACCGAGGGTACCAACCTTGTGGATGCTGCCGACCAAATCATCAACGCACTGACCGGCACCGTTGGCCCCGTAAAACTCCGTTTGGCCTACAACGATGGCGCACCCTACGACCTCTCTTCGGTGGCTTCGATTCAGTGCGAGCCCTACTTCATTGGTGAGGCTAGTGCTGATGGTAAGAAACCCGTCATCAGTGGTTTGCAGGTAACCTCCACCGGTAAGGTATTCCATATGGAGGACATCTACTTTGATGGCGCAGGCAAGATTAGCTTGTTGCAGAACGATGCTCCTGCCGATGCACCCGCAACCATCGAGTTCATCAACTGCGAGATTACCGGATATGAGCGTAGCCTCTACGTTTCGAACTCTACCGGTTCGACCGAGAAATTCTTGCTCGACGGTGTATATCTGCACGACATCAACCCCGAGGGTGCAAGTACTGGCGACCTTATCGACTTCCGTAAAGGTACCCACAAGGACATCCGTTTGCAGAACTCCACGTTCTACGATTCGGGCCGTACATTCTTGCGTCTGTTCAACGGCAAAGACTTGCAGATTGAGAAGGTCAACATCGTGAACTGTACGTTCAATATGGTTGTATCTACCAAGACCAGCTCCAACAACCAAGGTATAGTTTGTTTGAAAACCGAGAGTGCAACTAATATTTCCGAGTTCAACATCAGCAAATGTGTGTTCCTCAACGAGTATCACGATGCAGAGGACAAGGCTGACTCATCGAAATCTTGGGTAAAATTGGTTCGTGATAATGATGACAAGGACTCTTACCGTGCACCTAAATGTTCGAGCAACTACTACTACAATGTTGGTGCTGCTTGGTTCCCCACAAAAGCTACCGATTTGAGCGGTACTGCATTCAACGAGGCTGCAGCTTTGGCTGATGGCGGTAAGATTCTGACCGAGGACCCCTGCGTGAACTCGTTGGCTAACAAGCTCTACCTCAACACCACCAGCGACATCTCCGCCAAGAAGGTGGGTGACCCCCGTTGGTGGAACGCACAGCAGCCCGTGATTATCCGTGCTACCGAGCTGACTCTCGAAAGCGAGCCTCGTGTTTGGGACTTCACCGTGAAGAGCAAGTTCGACACCGAGACCCTTGAGAAAGCAACCATCATCGACAACGTGCGCATCTACGCTACCGCCGAGGTACCCGCAGAGGTTGTTATGGGCGAGGGCGTGAAGTTCAGCAAGGGCGCAATGGTTGGTGCCAATGGCGAGCCCGAGTACAGCGCAGTTGGTGTGCTGACCGAGGGCTATGGTGCCATCGTGGTTACCGCACAGGGCGAGAGCGGCATTGAGACTATGCAGGTTTTGGCCGGTGGCGACCGCTACACCATCTTGGCCGATGGCGAGCCCCACAAGGTTGTGTTGGGCGACCTCGCAGGCGAGAACAACATCTACGTTCTGGCTTCGAGTGCCGTTACCCTCACCAAAGTGGAGTGGACCAAAGACATCACCCCCGACCAGACCGTGTTCCCCTTGGCTAAACCCGCCATCAACCTCTCGGCAAGCAGCCTCGATGAGGGTACTGCCGAGGCAGTTACCGTGTCGTGGGAGGCTGTGGAGAACGCCGACAGGTATGTGCTCACCGGCCTTGATCAGACTTTGACCTTCTACTCGACTGACGCATTGTCGCTGACCGTGCCCGCCGAGCAGGTGGCAGTATTGCCCGTTGGCGAGTACCCCATCACCCTGACCGCCTACCCCGTTGAGACCTCCAGCAAGTACAGCGCATCGGAGACCGCCACCGCAACCTTCAAGATTAAGAAGATTGTTCTCGGTGGCGAGGTAACCCTCACTTGGGACTTCGCAAGCGATGCTTGGGCTGCAACACGTACCGCTATCGGTACTGCCAACAATATCACTTACGAAGGTGTTACCGATGGTCTGAAACTCGTTGCAGGTAGTGGTTCTATCAAAGTCGATACCGACAATGGCATCCGCTTGGGTGGCGGTGGCAGCACTGCGAAACGTTGCTTCTCGTTTGAGGCCGTCGCAAGTGGTACCGTAACCGTTTGGGGTTCGGGAACAGGTGGTAGTGCTCCGACCGATGAACGTAATGTTGTTTGCCAAGTTGGTGAGGCCGGCGAGCCTGCAAAAGTACAGGTTACCACTCCCAAAGGCGAATACACCGAGTGTAAGTTTGAGATTACTGCCAACGCCGGCGACATCGTCTATGTTTACACTGATGCTTCCCTCAACCTCTACAAGATTGAGTACACCTACATTGCTGCTGCTCCTGTAAAGAATCACTGGGTATGGAATATGAACGAAATGTTCACTGCAAAGGCGGACCTCGTAAATAACATCAATAAGGAGATGATGATTAAGGATGGTGCTGTCGTAGATGCTTCAGGCACCCCCGAACTCGGTTATCTCTATTTGAGCGACCAAGGTAAGAAAATCAGTATCCGCAACAATGGCGACAACACCGCCGATGGTTGCAGCTATTTCTCGATGACTTACAGCAGTGGCAATGCCTACACCTACTTCTACACCGACAAACCCGGTACACTTACCATAAAAGCAGGACACGGTAAAGATGCTACGGCTGACTGTCAGATTGCTATCTATACCAATGGTGGTCCCAAAGATGGTGGCGTCATCATTAGTGAGAAAGTTGGAGTTGAGCCTCTTGACTTGACCAAGCCTCTCAACGGTGCAGGCACCTACACATTTGAGATTAAGGACATCACCGAAATGACCAAAATTTGTATCGGTAAACCCGGTGGTTCGACATCTCCCGACCTCTATGTAATTGAGTTCGAAGAGGAGTAAACTTAATTGAAACCTTATTTCAGCGCAAGGGCTACCCGCAAGGGTGGCCCTTTGCTGTTTTTAGAAGAGAGCAGAAAGGGCAGGAAGAGTAATTAGTAATTAGTAAAGAGTAATTAGTAAATACTTTTCTATGCTTTGGTAGCACCACTTAAGTACTCCTCCCCTACGACAGGGGAGGCAGGGAGGGGTGGTCGAAATTGCGCTCGGCAGCTCTGCCGCAACTGTGCCCTCTGTGGTTGTAGTGAGTTTAGGGAGTGTAGTGAGTTTAGGGAGTGTAGAGAGTGTAGGGAGTTTAGAGGCTCTATCCCTAACCTCTCTAAATTCCCTAAATTCCCTTTCTGCACTTCTTGTCCTTTCTGCCCTTTCTGCTCTTTCTGCAAAAAAATCCTTATATTGTGGCAATTATTTGTATTACATTGTGAAAAGTTTTTTGTACTTTTACGATGCGTAAAACTATGCACAAAACAATAAACCTATAAAATACTTTTCCGTGTATGAAAACTTTCAATGACGACAACTTCTTGTTGCAGACCGAAACCGCCCAGAGGCTCTATCACGAACACGCAGCCAAGGTGCCCATCATCGACTATCACTGCCACCTCATCCCCGAGTATGTGGCCAACGACCACGTCTTCGAAAACCTCTCCAAAGTGTGGCTCGAAGGCGACCACTACAAGTGGAGGGCTATGCGTACCAACGGTGTGGACGAGCGTTTCTGCACCGGTAAGGACACCTCCGACTGGGAGAAGTTCGAAAAGTGGGCAGAGACCGTGCCCTACACTATGCGCAACCCGCTCTACCACTGGACTCACCTCGAACTCAAAACCGCTTTCGGTGTGGACAAACTACTCAACCCCACCACCGCACGCGAAATCTACGACCACTGCTCCGCAATGCTCCAAACTCCCGAGCGCTCGGCTCGTGGCCTGATGTTGCACTACAACGTGGAGACCGTCTGCACCACCGACGACCCCATCGACTCGCTCGAGCACCACATCAAGTGCGCCAAAGACAACTTCGGTGTGAAGGTGTTGCCCACGTGGAGGCCCGACAAGGCTATGGCTGTGGAGAACCCCGCCAACTTCCGTGCCTACATCGACCGCTTGGCCGAGGTTAGTGGCGTGGAAATCAAGTGTTTCGATGACGTGATTGAGGCTCTCCAAGTGCGCCACGACTTCTTCGAGAGCGTTGGTTGCCGTCTCTCCGACCACGGCATTGAGGAGTTCTACGCCGAGGACTACACCCACGGCGAAGTGGAGGCCCTCTTCCAGAAAGTATATGGCGGAACGGCACTCACCCCCGAGGAGACCAAGAAGTACAAGACCGCAATGATGGTGGAGTTTGCCATTATGGACCACGCAAGCGGTTGGACACAGCAGTTCCACTACGGTGCCATCCGCGACAACAACAGCCGTATGTTCGCACAGCTCGGCCCCGACACCGGTTTCGACTCCATCGGCGACTTCACCGTGGCCAAGAATATGTCGAAGTTCCTCAATATGCTCGACAAAGACGACAAACTCACCAAGACCATCATCTACAACCTCAACCCGAGGGATAACGAACTCATCGCCACAATGCTCGGCAACTTCCAAGACGGACGCTACGGCCCCGGCAAGATTCAGTTCGGTAGTGGCTGGTGGTTCCTCGACCAAAAAGACGGTATGGAGAAGCAGATGAACGCCCTCTCGGTGCTCGGTCTGCTCAGCAGGTTTGTTGGTATGCTCACCGACAGCCGCAGCTTCCTCTCCTACCCTCGCCACGAGTATTTCCGCAGAACGTTGTGTAACCTCATCGGTAACGATGTGGAGAATGGTCTGCTGCCCGCAAGCGAGATTGACTTCCTCGGTCAGATGGTGGAGAACATCTCCTACTACAACGCCAAAAACTACTTCAAGTTCTAAATCAATACAAACCTAAACAACCTATAATATTATGGCACTCAAAGCACTCAACAAGCAGAATGTGAAAAAACCCACACTGCCCATCAAAATACTCCAGTTTGGCGAAGGTAACTTCCTGCGCGCCTTTGTGGATTGGCAAATCGACAAGGCCAACGAAGCCGGCATTATGAACCACGGTGTGGCCATCGTGCAGCCCATCGACAAGGGTATGGCCGGAATGTTGGAGCAGCAGGACTGCCTCTACCACGTCTACCTCGAGGGCGTTAAGGACAAACAGCCCGTGAAGGACATCCGCCTCGTCAGGAGCGTACAGTGCGCCATCAACCCCTATGAGGACTACGCCGCCTATGAGCAGATTTTCCTCTCGCCGGAGTTGGAGGCCACCGTGTCGAACACCACCGAGGCAGGTATCCGCTATGAGGAGGGCGACGACCTCTGGGCTCTGCCTCCCAAGAGCTATCCCGCAAAGATGACCGCACTGCTCTACAAGCGTTTCAAACACTTCGCAGGCGACCCCACCAAGGGCCTCTGCATCATCTGCTGCGAACTCATTGAGAACAATGGTTCCACGCTGAGGGAGTATGTGTTGCGCCACGCAGAGTACAACAAGTTGGGCGCTGACTTCATCGAGTGGGTGGAGAAGTATTGCCACTTCTGCGACACTCTGGTGGACCGCATCGTGCCCGGCTTTCCAAGGGAGAACATTGACGAGATTAAGGCCGAGTTGGACTTTGATGACAATCTGGTTGTTAAGGCCGAGTTCTACCACCTGTGGGCTATCGGTGGCCCCGGCTACGAGGAGGTACAGCGCAGGTTGCCACTCGACAAGGCTGGTCTGCACGTTATCTTTATGCCCACCATCAAGCAGTTCCGCGACAAGAAGGTGCGCATCCTCAACGGCTCACACACCGGTATGGTGCCCATCGGTTTGCAGATTGGTTGCGAGACCGTTATGGACGCCTTCAACAATGCCGACCTTGAAGCCTTCATCAACACAATGGTTGCCGAGGAGGTTATCCCTATGATTGAGGAGGACCAGGCCGAGCTGAAAGAGTTTGCCGCAGGCATCCTGGAGAGGTTCTACAACCCCTACATCCGCCATATGCTCAAGACCATCTCGCTCAACTCGCTGAGCAAGTGGGAGACCCGCAACTTCCCCACCGTGCTCGACAACTGGAAGAAGGCAGGCAAGGTGGCCGAGAAGGAGCTCTTTACGTTTGCAGCCCTGCTCACGCTCTACAGTGGCAAGGTTGATTTCACTCCCGATGACACCGCCGAGCACGTGGAGTTCATCCAGAAGGTGTGGAACAGCGAGGATGTGGAGGCCACCGTTAGGGCTATCGTGGGCAACCGCAACATCTGGACTGTTGACTTCACCGAGGTTGCACCCTTCGTGGAGAAGGTTAGCGGCTACGTGAAGGTAATTCTGGCCGAGGGTATGGCTGCTGCACTGAAGAAGATGTTGTAGGCGGCTGCCAGGCAAAACACACACGAAAACCATTACCACTATGGCAGACGAAAGAGATAACTGTCTGTACTGCCGCAACAAGGCGGTGCTGGACGAACTGATGATAAAGATTTGCGACCTGGACGTGTCCACTCTCTATCTGTTCCGCGAGCAGACTCACAAGGGAAGATGCGTGGTGGCCTACAAGGACCACGTTGGCGAGCAGTTTGAGATTCCCGAGGCGGAGTATGTGCGTTTTATGCTCGACGTGAGGCGCACCGCAGCCGCCATCAAGAGCGCATTCGCTCCCGACAAGGTGAACTTCGGAGCCTACTCCGACACCCTTCGCCACGCACATTGGCACCTCGTGCCCAAGTATGAGGGCGGTGCCGAGTGGGGCGGAGTGTTTGCGATGAACCCCAAGCAGACCTACCTCACCGAGGAGGAGTATGCCGAGGTTATTGAGCAAATCAAGAGCAAATTGTAAGTAGAAAGTGAATGAGTGGGGGTGTGGGGCCAAGGAAGGCTGTCGCACTCCCACCCATTTTTTGGTCAAAAACGAGAGAAGAGAGAAAACAGCAGCACTATGAAACGCTATCTGAAAATAAACGAGGCCGACGATGTGGCTATCGCTCTGGACGACCTGTCGGCAGGCGAAGTCATCGAGGTGGACGGCAAACAGGTTACCCTTGCCGAGGATGTGGCCAAGGGGCACAAGGTGGCCCTGCACGCCATTGCCGAGGGGGAGAATGTGATTAAGTATGGCTACCCCATCGGCCACGCCATCTGCCCCATTGCCGAGGGCGAGTGGATACACAGCCACAACATCAAAACCAACCTCCACGACAACTTGGAGTACACCTACACCCCAAAAATCGCCCCCAAGCACTACCCCGCCGACGAGCGCAAGGTGATGGGCTATGAGAGAAAAAATGGCGATATGGGTATCCGCAACGAGCTGTGGATTATCCCCACAGTGGGTTGCGTGAACGGTCAGGCCGAGGCTATCGCCAAGAGGGTGAAGGCCGAGATGGACTGCTCCCATCTGGACGACGTAAGGGTCTACACCCACCCCTATGGTTGCTCGCAACTCGGTGAGGACCACCGCAATACACGCAAGGCACTGGCCGATATGGTACACCATCCCAATGCAGGTGCCGTGTTGGTGCTGGGCCTCGGTTGTGAGAACAATCAGGTGAGCGAATTCCAGAAGGAGATTGGCTCGTGGGACGAGGAGAGGGTGCGTTTCATCGTTGCCCAAGAGGTGGAGGACGAGATTGAAGAGGGCGTGAAGGTGTGTGGCGAATTGGTGGAGATTACCCGCCACGACAAGCGCACCCCACAGCCCCTGTCGAAACTCAAAATCGGCCTTAAGTGTGGCGGCAGCGATGGTTTCTCGGGTATCACGGCCAACCCGCTGGCGGGCCTCTTCTCCGATTGGCTCATCGCACAGGGAGGCACAACCATCCTCACCGAGGTGCCCGAAATGTTCGGAGCCGAAACGATACTTATGGACCGCTCGGAGAACAAGGCGATTTTCGACCAAACGGTGTCGCTCATCAACGACTTCAAGGACTACTTCAAACGCTACGACCAGCCCATCTACGAAAACCCCTCGCCCGGTAACAAGAAGGGCGGCATCACCACACTGGAGGAGAAATCGCTCGGCTGTGTGCAGAAGGGCGGTGCGGCTACCGTGGTAGACGTGTTGGACTACACCGACAGGGTCAAGAGGCGTGGTTTGAACCTCTTGCAAGCCCCCGGTAACGACCTCGTGGCCTCCTCGGCATTGGCGTTGAGTGGCTGTCAGATGGTGCTGTTTACCACCGGCAGGGGTACTCCCTTTGGTAGTTTTGTCCCCACGATGAAGATTTCCACCAACAGCCGACTCTACGAGTTCAAGCAGTGCTGGATTGACTTCAACGCCGGCACAATGGTGGAGGACGAGGATGCCAACGATGTGCTCAACCGCTTCATCGACAAGGTGTTGGCTACCGCCAATGGCGAGTGGCTCAAGCACGAACAGACCGGTTTCAAGGAGGTGGCCATATTCAAAACCGGAGTTACGCTGTAACTCCGGTTTGAAATGCAAAATTCAAAATGCAAAATTCAAAATTAGCAGTAATCATCGTAGGCCTTCTTGTTGGCCTTGTGTGTGGGTGTGTGCCGAGCGAGGAGAGGGCCCATTGGGTGGTGGCGGCCGACGGTTCGGGCGACTACCGCTCGGTGCAGGAGTGTCTGGACGCACTACCCTCAAAACCAGACCATTGGCGAACCGTGGAGATTAGGCCCGGCGAGTACCGCGAGAAGGTTACGCTCGATGTCTACAAGGACAAAGTCCACATCGTGGGCCACGATGGGGCCACCATCGTGTGGGACGACCACACGGGACGAGTGGAGCCCGATGGGCACGTGATGACCACCTACGACACCTGGACCTTCTCGGTGCATGCCGATGACGTGGTGGTGGAGAACCTCACCATCTGCAACGATGCGGGCGAGGTGGGACAGGCCGTGGCTGTGGAGACCCGTGGCGACCGCATAGAGTTCTACAACTGCCGTATGCTCGGCGACCAAGACACCTTCTTCACCAAAGGCTACGCCTCGAGGCTCTACCTCAAGGGGTGCTACATTGAGGGCACCACCGACTTCATCTTCGGTCCCTCCATTGCCCTACTCGACTCTTGCACAATACATTGCAAGAAGGACTCCTACATCACTGCCGCATCCACAACCGAGCGCAACCGCTATGGCTACGTCTTCCGTGGGTGCAAAATCACCGCTGCCGAAGGGGTAACAAAGGTCTACCTCGGCAGGCCTTGGAAGCAGACCGCCAAGACGGTTTTCATCGGGTGTGAACTCCCCGCCGCCATCAGGCCCGAGGGGTGGCACAACTGGAACGACCGCAGGCGTGAGGAGCACTCGTTCTATGGCGAGTATGGTTGCACGGGCGATGGTGCCGACCGCAGCCGTAGGGTTGCGTGGAGCCACGAATTAACCCCCGAAGAGGCCGCCGACTACACCCCCGAGAACATCTTTGCCTTCAAGACCGGCTCGGAAGCCTTCCGCTGGAATTGGATGCCCACAAGCCTCACCAAAGAGTAGGGAAAAACGGAAACAATAGACACGAAAAACAAAGGCTTCAAGAGTGTTCTTGAAGCCTTTGTTTTGTAATCTCAGCAAGTTGGGTTTTGCCCACCACGCTATTTTATCGTAGCAACAAGCGATACGGGATAGTGGTCCGAAATGTAGGGCGCACCGTAGTTCTCATTACGCAGCACCTTGAAAACGTAGGGAGTAGTTTTCCTATAAAAGATGTGGTCGATGGTGGCCTCACGTCCACCCCACGCGTTGTAGGTGGCACGTTGGTCGCTCTCTGGTGAGGTTTTGCGTGCATCCGAGAGCACACCCTCCACCACCGCAAAAGCCTCGTTGTCGGTGGGGATGTTGAAATCGCCGGTGAGGAAAACAGGCATATCCGCAGGGATGAGTTCTTTAATCTTGCTCACGACCAACCTCAAACCCTCACGCTGGGCAACAACGCCCTGGTGGTCGAGGTGGGTATTGAAGTGGGCAAAGGTGGTGCCTGTGGCAAGGCTACGGAAGGTGGCCCAAGTGCAGGTGCGTTTGTAGGAGGCATCCCACCCCTTCGAGGGTACATCGGGGGTCTCCGAGAGCCAAAAGGTGTCCCACTCCAAGAGCTCCACCTTGTCGGTGCGGTAGAAGATGGACATAAACTCGCCCGCCTTCGCTCCATCATCACGTCCCACACCAATCATCTTATACTCCGGAAGCGATTCGAGCAGGTAGTTCACCTGGTCGGAGAGCATCTCCTGCAAGCCGATAAGCGTTGGCTGTTCGGCGCGTATCATATTGACCGAGGCCTGCTTGCGATATTGCCAACTATTATCGCCATCGTTTCCTGTGCTGAGTCGAATGTTGTAGGATATAACCTTTAACTCGGTGGTTTTACCGCCCTCTTCAAAGTGTAGGTCGTCCTCTGGTTTGTTGGAGGATGGAGTGCAACCACAAAACAGACAAGCGAATAGGAGCAGTGTTGCAAGAAGGTGTCGCATAGGTTTCAAAGTAAATGGTGATTAATGTGATAGTGTGGGCAGAACTATCGGCCCACCGAGTAGCACAAAGATAGTGATTTTTTAATAAATACGATGACGTAGCAGATGCGAATTTGGAAAATCTAAATTTAGTTGCTACCTTTGAGAGAGAATCGTCCTTTCCCCGATGGGAGGGCAATTCCCCAAAAAACATCTACAAACAATGAAAAAACTCACCACACTTGCAATCGCAATGCTTGCTCTGGGTGCCACTTCGTGGGCACAGGGCGTGAGCAAAACGTGGGTGGCCGACCAAGGCGACGGCACCTACAAAAACCCCGTGCTCTATGCCGACTACTCCGACCCCGATGTGATACGTGTGGGCGATGACTATTGGATGACCTCCTCGTCGTTCGACTGCGTGCCCGCATTGCAGATTCTCCACTCCACCGACCTTGTGAATTGGGAGTTTGCAGGTGCTGTGAGGAGTTTCATTCCCAACGAGGTGCAGCGTCAGCACGGCCACGGCATCTGGGCGCCATCCATCAGGTTCCACAATGGGCTCTACTACATCTATTGGGGCGACCCCGACACGGGTGTCTATATGACCTGCGCCACCGACCCGAGGGGCGAGTGGAGCACCCCACACCTCGTGTGGGAGGGCAAGGGTATGATTGACGCCTGCCCCTTGTGGGACGACGACGGCAGGGCCTACCTTGTACACGCTTGGGCAGGTAGTAGGTCGGGAATGAAGAGTATCCTCTCGGCCTCGGAGATGTCGCCCGATGGTAGGAGACTGATTGGCGAGGAGGTGCTCCTCTTCGACGGACACGCCGAGCACCCCACCGTGGAGGGCCCCAAGTTCTACAAACGTGATGGTTGGTACTACATCTTCGCACCCGCAGGCGGTGTGAAGGAGGGTTGGCAGTTGGTGTTGCGCTCACGCGAGCCACTCGGTAGGTATGAGTGTCGCAAGGTGCTGCATCAGGGCAATACCGACATCCACGGCCCACACCAGGGCGGCTGGGTGGAGGACACCGCAGGCGACTGTTGGTTTCTGCACTTTGAGGATAGGTATGCCTACGGGCGTGTGGTACACCTCCAACCAATGGAGTGGACCGCCGATGGGTGGTGTACGATGGGTGTGGACAGCAACAAAGACGGCATAGGCGAGCCCGTGAAGAGTTACCGCAAGCCACACTCCAACGTGCCTACCAAGATATGTACCCCCACCGAGGGCGACGAGTTCAACGATAGTAAGCTGGGCCTGCAATGGCAGTGGTTTGGCAGCCACCCACAGAGGGATTGGGCAATGCTCTCCCCCGAGGGTTTCCTGCGCCTCAACTGCCGTCCCTACGACAACCTCTACGATGCAAACAACATCATTGCCCAGAAGATTACCGCACCCAAGCAAACCATCACCGCCAGGGTGCGCTTTGTGGCCGGCGTGGATGGCGACCGTGCGGGAGTGATTGTCCACGGCAGGGACTACGCCACTTTGTCGCTGGTGCGCACCGATGGCAAGATGCGCCTTGTGCAGACCATCTGCGAGGGTGCCGACAAGGGTATGGGCGAGCGCATTGTGGAGGAAAAACCCTTCTCACACGAGGGGTGGATGTACCTGCGTGTGGAGATTGCCGAGGGGTGCAAGTGCAGGTTCTTCTACTCCACCAATGGCAAGCGTTGGGAGCCACTGTGGGAGGAGTTCACCGCCAAATGGGGTGTGTGGATTGGAGCCAAGTGGGGCCTGTTTGCAGTGACCAAGGGCAAGACCAACGATGGCGGCCGTATGGACATCGACTGGGTGAGAGTGGAATAGGCCGAAAGTGGCGGGCTGTTCACCGCAACGCACAAAAGAACAGTAGGGTGTGTCTAACGGACACACCCTACTGTTTTATAAGAAGTTGTATAACAAGAGGGATTTCAAGGCTTGCGTGGCCCGAAAACCGCAGTTTACTCGGCGTAAATGAGGATTTGAGGGCAAGCGTAACGCAGAAATCACCTTGTTAGACGGCTTCTTTCTGTTTAGTGGAACAGGCGGGGCAGGAAGTCCACCAAATAGTCGCGCCACACATTCCACTTGTGGGCACCTTCGGTGAGGTTGTAGTGGTGGGGATAGCCCTCGGCCTCAAGCATTTGGCGGTAGGCTATGTTCTCCTCCATCAGGTAGTCGTCCTTGCCGATGGCGATGTAGTAGAGTTTGGGCTCGGCAGCAAATTGGGCTGCGAGTTTGCCCTCAATGTCGGTGTAGAGGGGCGACTCCTCACGGGGCCTGACGGCAGGCGAAAAGAGGCCCACGTAGTCGAACATACCAGGGTTGGAGGCCGAGATGTAGAGCGAGTGTCCACCACCCATCGAGAGGCCCGCAATGGCTCTCGCCGAGGCCTTCCGCTTGGTGCGGTAGTGGCTCTCCACATAGCGGACAATGTCGCCAAACGAGGCCTCAAAGGAGCCATCCTTCGAGCCACACCAATAGGGCTTGTACATACCCTCGTCGCTCTCCCCTGGGGCAGCCTTGTGGAGAGTGTTCCCATTGGGCATAACCACAATCATCGGCACCGCACGCCCCTCGGCAATGAGGTTGTCCAAAATCTGCACCGCACGTCCGAAGGCCTGCCAACAATCCTCATCGCCACCCATTCCGTGCAGCAGGTAGAGCACCGGATAGCGCCCCCTACCCTCCTCATAACCCGCAGGAGTGTAGACACTCATACGCCTCTGCACACCCAGCGTGGGCGAGGGGTACCACACCTTGGAGAGCGTGCCGTGGGGCACGTCGTGGACCATATAATCATCGGCCTTGCCACCTCCCACTATGAAGTAGGGGTAGAACTCGGCAATGTTGCGAATGAGGTAGGCGTTGTTGGGGTCCATAACCTTGCGCCCATCCACGTTGAAGCGGTAGTGGTATAGTTCGCTAGGCAGGGGCTCGGTGGTAACGCTCCACACCCCCTTGTCGCCCTTGGTCATAGCGAGCGGGCGGCGCGTGAAGTCGCCCACCACACTCACCTTCTCGGCCTTGGCGGAGGTGTAGCGGAAAGTTACTCGGCCATCGGGGTGTACCTCGGGAGAGAACACCAGCGTGGGGTCCTGCGCACCGAGCACAATGCACGATGCTAATGCCAGCAGGAGTAGAGTGATGCGTTTCATAGTTGCGAGGGGGTTTTGTTTGTTAGGGTTTCGGGGGATGGTAGGGCGGCTAGGTCTACTAGGGGGCTTTAAGGACTTTAAGGACCTTAAGGGCCCTAAACTAACTACTCCTCAACGATGGTGATGGAGAAGATGAGGTCGCCGGGGCGGATGTCGTCAATCACGTCTACCCCCTCCACCACCTTGCCAAAGCAGGTGTGCACACCGTCGAGGTGCTGGGTGTTCATTCGGTTGTGGCAGATGAAGAACTGCGAGCCACCGGTATCCTTGCCCCTGTGGGCCATTGAGAGCACTCCCCTATCGTGGTACTGACGCTCGGCCGAGGTCTCACAAGGAATGGTGTAGCCAGGGCCTCCGGCACCGTTACCAATGGGGCAGCCGCCCTGAATCACAAAGTCGGGAATAACGCGGTGGAACGTAAGGCCATCGTAGAACCTCTCGGTCGCAAGTTTGACAAAGTTGGCCACAGTGATGGGGGTCTCCTTCTCGTAGAGCTCCGCCTTCATATCACCCTTTTCGGTGGAAATAAGCGCAAATTTCATAGCGTTGGTTTTTTATTTGACCTACAAATATACAAATTTCCGTTTTCTTTTCTTACCTTTGACCAAATATACTCCACACTTTAAGGCAAAAAACTATGTTGTCCACCGAGAGTCGCAGGGCCATCCGCGCCCTCATTCAGCAGGAAGTTGTACCCGCAATGGGGTGTACCGAGCCCATTGCCGTGTCGTTGTGTACCGCACGAGCCACCGAAACACTCGCCCACCTGCCCGAAAAAATCACCGTACTGCTCAGTCCCAATGTGCTCAAGAACGCAATGGGAGTGGGCATCCCCGGCACGGATATGATTGGCCTGCCCATAGCCATCGCTTTGGGTGCCATCGTGGGCAAGAGTGCCTACGGGCTGGAGGTGCTCAAAGAGGTGTGCCCCGAGGCTGTGGCACAAGGCGAGCAGATGATTGCCGAAGGGCGCATACACGTGGGGCTCAAAGAGGGCGGCTGCGATATGCTCTACATTGAGGTGGTGGCCGAAGCCGAGGGCGACAAGGCCGTGGCGGTGATTTCGGGTGCCCACACCAACTTTGTCTACATCGAGCGCAACGGAGCCATCATCTCCGACCACCGCACACCCGCAGTGGGAGCCGTGGAGACAAGGAGTATCCCCCTCAACCTGCGCACCGTGTGGGACTACGCAATGGAGTCGCCACTGGAGGAGTTGAAGTTCATCCTCGAAGCCCGCACTCTCAACAAGGCAGCAGCCGATGAGTCGCTGCGTGGCGAGTGGGGCCACTGCTTGGGCCGCACCCTCCAGCAGAGCGCACAAAGTCTGCGCATTATGGGCGACACCACCCTCTCGCATATGATTTCCTACACCTCCGCAGCGTGCGATGCACGTATGGGCGGAGCCAAAATACCCGTGATGAGCAACTCCGGCAGCGGCAACCAAGGCATCGTGAGCACCCTCCCTGTGGTGGTCTATGCCGAGGATATGGGCTGTAGCGAGGAGCAACTCGTGCGTGCGCTGGTGCTCTCCCACCTCACGGTCATCTACATCAAGCAGAGCCTCGGTCGTCTGTCGGCCCTGTGTGGGTGCGTTGTGGCCTCCACAGGCTCCAGTTGCGGCATCACCTACCTGATGGGTGGTGGCTACACCGAGGTGGCTATGGCGGTGAAAAATATGGTGGCCACGCT
Source organism: Tidjanibacter sp. (assembly GCA_017503465.1). GTDB lineage: Bacteria > Bacteroidota > Bacteroidia > Bacteroidales > Rikenellaceae > Tidjanibacter. The sequence continues at coordinate 26,597 of JAFVSY010000052.1, forward strand.
GACGGGTATGATTTGTGATGGCGCAAAGCCGAGTTGTGCGCTCAAACTCTCAAGTGCTGTCTCCACGGCTGTGATGGCTGCCACGATGGCGGTGGAACACCACTGCGTGTCGGCCTACGAGGGCATTGTGGATGACGATGTGGACCGCTCCATCCTCAACCTCACCAGCATCGGTTCGCGCGGTATGCTCGAGACCGACAAGATGATTCTCAACATTATGACACACAAGGGGAGTTGAGAAATTCAATATTCAAAATTCAAAATTCAATTTTGTCCCCCTCTCAGTTAGAGGGGGTGCTGCGCAGCAGCGGGGGCGTGTGTTTTATAAAGAGCAGAAAGGGCAAGGAAGGGCAGGAAAGGGAATTTAGGGAGGTTAAGGAAGTTTGGGATAGAAAGAGCCTCTGTACCCCTTGAATTCACTAAACTCCTTAAACTCTCTAACCTCCCTAAACTCCCTAAACTCCCTAAAAAAGACGTTGGACGTTGGACGTCTGACAACACTCATACGAAGCAATGGACAAGTCGCCACAAGAGATTAGTGCCGGCATAAGGGCCGGAGAAGAGTGGGCCTATCGTATGCTCTACGATGCCCACTACGAACTCTTGTGTCGCATTGCCTACGACTACGTCAAAGACACCTATCTGGCCGAAACAATCGTTGGCGACACCATTTTCCACATCTGGGAAAGGCGCGAAACACTCGACATACAAGGCCCCATAAGGCGTTATCTCATCAGAGCCGTGCGCAACCGTTGCTTGGACTTCCTCGCATCGCAATATGTGCGCCGCACCATATCCGAGGGCGATGTGCTCCCCGCCGATGAGGAGCAGACCGACCTGTTTGATGGCGTGGAGGAAATCAGCCCACTCGGTATTCTGCTCGAAAGAGAGTTGGAAGACAAGGTGGTGGAGGCTGTGGAACAGTTACCCAAAGAGTGTAGGGCCGTGTTTGAGAAGAGCCGCTTCGAGGGACTCTCCTACCAAGAAATTGCCGACTCGCTGGGCATTTCGGTCAATACCGTGAAGTATCACATCAAGGCGGCTATCGCACGCATTTACAACCACTTGGAGCGCTATCTGCTCGTGCTCGCCGTGGGTTGCATCTTTTTCTAAGAAAAAAACACACTTTTTCACTACCCTCCGAAGGAGGAATTTCGTCTAATATATAAGACCGAGTCATTCACACTATGAACCTCTTTAATGACCAAATCGAAGGCCTCGTGGAGGCCTATCTGACCGACACCATCACTGCCGAAGAGATGGCTGTGCTGAACACTTGGATTGCAGCCAGCGATGAGAACGCCCAGCTCTTTGAGCGCATCAGGGAGGTGTGGTTCTCACTGTCGGCCGCCAATCGCAATTTGGTTTTCGACTCCCACAAAGGCTATCAGAATTTCATCAAAAGGGTACACCGTGCACAGCGCAAGAGTTTGCGTAGCAAGGCGTTGCCCTTTGTTCGCAGTGCTGCAGCGGTGGCCGCTGTGGTGGCACTCGTTGTGGTGGGCTACGTGGGTGGTCGCCACGAGGTGGAGTCCCGCTTTGAGCAAATCGTAACCGAGGCCCCGCTGGGAGCAACCTCGCAGGTGGTGCTGCCCGATGGGTCGCAGGTGGTCCTCAATGCAGGCTCACGCATCGTCTACTCGCAGGGCTTCGGTGTGAACGACCGCAACATCAGCCTCTGTGGCGAAGGCTACTTTGAGGTGGCACGCAACGAAGCAATGCCCTTTGTGGTGGAGAGCGACCATATGAGGGTGGAGGTGCTGGGCACCAAGTTCAATATGTGTGACTATGCCGAGGACCAAGAGGCCGTGGTGGCTCTGGTAGAGGGCAGGGTGGACGTAACCAACCGTTACGACAACATCCACGTTGAAATCACCCCCGACACCCGTGCCGTAATCGACAACCGCACCCACTCGATGTCGGTGGCCAAGACGCTGGCCGGCGAGAATGTGCTCTGGCGTGAGGGTGTGCTCTACTTTGACGAGGAGCCTCTGGCCGACATTGCACGCGAGTTGGAGAGGTGCTACGGGGTAGACATTGAGATTGAGAACCCGCAGCTGAACGACTACAAGTTCTATGGCAAATTGCCCTCGCGACAACTCACCATCGGGGAGGTTCTGGAGATTCTCTCCTCGGCAGGCGAGGTGGACTACTCCATTGAGGGCCGACACATCACGCTCCTATAAGCACACGGACCGAAGGTACCACAAACGACCTAAAAACACCTATATATATTATTAGACCACCAAATTAACCTAACAAACAACCTTGACACCCACATCGCAAAAAACAACTATTCGGAACTGTTAATAGCCCTCATAGAGTTGGGATAAAAAGAACCGAGGAATCTCGCACATTCCCCGGTTCGACGAAAAAATCTCAACTCTATGCCCTTTGTACAGGTTTGCACAAGAAAAGATTTCCGCAAAGATAGGAAAAATTGCTTATTTCCACCCTATTGCAGAAATCTCTGGTGCAATAATTTGTTAAGCAATTTTTACACATTCCGTCTATCAGAGTAAACAAATCAATAAAACGTCTATGAAAAGGAACTATGTTTTGCTCCTTTGGGCCCTGCTATTCACTATCGTGATGTCGGCCCAGAACAAGCCCCTCTCGCTCAAACTCGACAAGGTGAGCGTGAAGAGCGCAATGGAAGCACTCTCGGAGCAGAGTGGCTACACCTTCTTCTACAAGGTTGGCGAGGTGGACACCTCAAAGAGTGTCAGCATCAACGCCACCCGCATCGAAGATGCAATCTCTCAAATTTTGGCAGGTCAGGACGACGTGGCCTACGAACTCCAAGGCAGCACTATCGTGGTGTCGAAGAAGGCTCCACAGGCTCCCAAGAGTCAAAGGGCACACGCAGCAAGCCAGGTGGAGGGTAATGTCTACGATAGTCAGAACAACCCTTTGGTGGGCGTGGTGGTGATGACCCTCGACGGTGCCCACGCCGTAACCACCGACATTAAGGGCCACTTTGCTATTGCTGCCAGCAAGGAAACCGTGTTGGAGTTTTCGTGTCTGGGCTATGCCACACGCACCGAGAAAGTTGGCACCCGCACCAATATGCGCATTGTGTTGGCCGATGATGTTCAGCAGATGGAGGCTGTGGTGGTTGTGGGCTATGGCACCCAAAAGAAGGTAAACCTCACCGGCTCGGTCTCAATGGTCAATAGTGAGGACCTCGAGGCGAGGCCTATCTCCAACGTGGCCAACGGCTTGCAGGGTATTCTCCCCGGCGTTACCGTAACCAGCGCATCGGCACAGCCCGGTGAGTCCAATGCCACCATCAGGGTGAGGGGTGTGGGTACGCTCGGCAACTCCAACCCGCTGATTTTGATTGATGGTGTGGAGGGCGACATCTCGGTCCTCAACCCCGAAGATATTGAGAGCGTGTCGGTGTTGAAGGATGCAGCCTCGGCCTCAATCTATGGTGCCAGGGGTGCAAATGGCGTGTTGCTCGTTACCACCAAAAAGCTCGGCAGTGGCGAGAAAATCCGCCCCTCGGTAACCTTCAACTCCTATGTGGGTGTGCAGACCCCCACCCGATTGCCCGAAATGTGTGATGCCATTGAGTTTATGACCCTCGACAACGAGGCCCGTAGCAACATCGGCAACGCCATTGCGTGGCTTGACGATGCATTCGACAAGGTGCGCACAGGCTCCGACCCCAACAACTTCGCCAACACCGATTGGCTCGGTGCGGTGCTGAAACCCAGCGCAATGCAGCAAAACTATGGTTTGAGCATCAATGGCAGTATGGGCGACAGCGGCTATATGCTCTCCTACCGATTTTTCGACCAAGATGGTCTGACCGTGGGTAGCACCACCGGTGAGCAGAGGCACAACCTGCGCTACAAGATGGACACCAAGTTGCTCGGCAAACTCACCCTCTCGTCCAACGTGGGCTACACCGCACGCAACATTGTGGCTCCCATCAACTCGCTCGTAAGTGGCGGTGGTGCAATCTACACCGCTATGCGTATCGCCCCCAATGCCCCCATCTACTACACCGATGGCACTTGGGCCTATGGTGGCGGTAACACCAACCCCGTGGCTACCCTCACCGATGGTGGCTACAGCAAGACCTCGGCCGAAGAGGTGTCGATTTTGGAGGTGCTCCGCTATGACATCAACAAGAGTTGGAATGTGAGCGCAACCTACAACCTCACATCCACCAACTCACTCCGTGACATACTCAAAAAGACCATCCGCTTCGTACACCCCGATTCGGGCCGAGTGGTGGAGGTAAACGCCCCCAATCAGGTGAAAAACATTGACGTGAGGGCACAGCAGCAGACCTTCATCTTGCAGAGCAACTTCGACTTCTCGCTGGGCAACCACAACATCAGTGGCGTGGTGGGTATGTCGCAGGAGTGGTATGTGTATCGCTCCTTTGATGCCTCACGCAACAACCTCGTAACCGAACTCAACCCCACCATCAACCTCGGCGATGCATCCACAATGAGCAACAACGCCTCGGCCAAGCAGTGGGCTATTCGCTCCGGCTTCGGACGTTTGAGTTACAACTACGACGAGAGGTACCTCTTTGAGATGAATATGCGCTACGACCTCTCCTCGCGTTTCCACCGCGACAATCGTGCGGGCTTGTTTCCCTCGTTTTCGGCAGGTTGGAGGGTGAGCGAAGAGGAGTTTATGACCTCCACCGAGGAGTGGCTCGACAACCTCAAACTGAGGGCTTCGTGGGGTAGGCTCGGCAACCAATACGTTGGCTCGTCCAACACCCCCTACCTCTCGAACCTGACCGCCTACTCAAGCGACATCTCGCTCATTGGTGGCGGTGCCACCACGGGTTACACCCAATCGGTACTCTCCAACCCTGTGCTGACTTGGGAAACCATCACGATGACCGACTTCGGCTTTGACCTCGCAATGTTCAAAAACCGTTTCTCGCTCTCGTTTGACTGGTTCACCAAGGACACCGACGGTATTCTGCTCAAACTCAACTACCCCGCACAGATTGGTGCAACCCCCTCCGAGGAGAACGCCGGCAAGATGAACAACACCGGTTGGGAGATTGATATGGCTTGGAGGGACAAGGTTGGCGAAGTGCGCTATGGCGTTGGGTTCAACCTCTCGGACGTGAAGAACAAAATCACTGACTTGGCAGGCAACGCTCCCGATTTGAGTGGCGACCAAGTGAGGGTTGTGGACCTTCCCATTGACGCCTTCTATGGCTATGAGGCTATCGGTCTGATGACTCCCGAGGATTTCAAAATCTACGACCCGAAGACCGGTCAGGCTGCCCTGCCCAACATTCCCATCGTGTTGGGTAACGCCTACCAGCCCGGCGACATCAAATATAGGGACATCAGCGGCCCCAATGGTAAACCCGATGGCCGCATCACCCCCGAGTATGACAAGAAGTACATCGGTAGCAACATCCCCCGCTACACCTACAGTTTCCGTGGCGATGTTGCGTGGAGAGGCTTCGACTTCAGTTTCAACCTCCAAGGTGTGGGTAAGTGTGATGGCTACCTCAAAGGCTCGGCACGCCACGCGCTGCAGGATATGGCCGCCTATCCACAAAAAGTACACTTGGAGCGTTACCACTACCTGAACAACCCCAATCCCAACACGACTTACCCTCGTTTGACCTACAACACCAAGTTCAATCAGGAGACCTTCTCGACCTTCTGGTTGGAAGATGCTTCCTACCTCCGTTTGAAGAACATCCAGCTCGGCTACACCCTGCCCTCGGCCATCACCAAGAAGGCCAAAGTGGACAAGTGCCGCATCTACATCTCGGCCGACAACCTGCTGACCGTGAGCGATTTCTTCTACGCCTACGACCCCGAAACCCCCGTGTCGAGCGGTGGCTACTACCCGCAAGTAAAGACCTGTGTGCTCGGTGTTAGCATCACCTTCCGATAGAGGGAGCGACCCTACCATAGGACAACAACGTGTTGAACGAACAAACAAGACAAAAGAGAGAGAGTTATGAAAAAGATTATATACGGTTTGCTGATTGCCACAGCGGCACTGATGGTTGGTTGCAACGACGACTTCCTGGAGCGTCCGCAATTTGACCAAATCACCGATGAGAACTTCTGGCAAAACGAGGCCCACCTCCAGAGTGTGGCCAACACCTTCACCACCTGTATGCAGGGTGCCTACTGGCTGAATATCACAGAGATTATGGCCGACTTTGCACCTTGGGCCGTAACCACCGCCTTCCGCACCATCGGTGGCGGCAACTATGCCACCAACATCGGCAACCTCAACTCCATCTGGGTGAGGGCCTACAACGGTATTGGCACCGCCAACTACTTCCTTGCCAACTACAACAGGGCTGTCAATGTGAAGAAGGAAATCAGAGAACGCTATGCCGCCGAGGCATACTTCTACCGTGCCTACAACTATTGGATTCTGACCAACTACTTCGGCGATGTACCCTACATCACCGAGGTGCAAAACGTGGAGTCGCCCGATGTCTATCGTGGCAGGGACAAACGTGAGGTGGTGATTGATAACATCACCAAAGACCTCGAGGAGCACTACAAGGCTCTGCCTGAGTACATCCCCGCAGCAAGCACCGAGTTCGGCCGTGTGTCGCAAGCCGCTGCGCTGGTGTTGCTCTCGCGCATCTACCTCTACAATGGTCGCTATGCCGATGCTGTGGACGCCTGCGAGAGGGCGATGCAAAACCCCTACCACGAACTCTACACCACCGGCAAGCCCAATGAGGACTACTACAATCTGTTCACCTACACCGGCCGTGCCTCACGTGTGGCTGCCAACAAGGAGACCATCCTCGCCTACGTCTACAACTACGACCTCGGCGAGAAGGCACGCACCTCCCACAACGTGTCGCGTTCCAACTGGGTACCGGGCGACTATGCTCGTTGGGTCCCCACCAAGAAGGCCATAGAACTCTATCTCACTGCCGATGGCCAGATTTGGGACCCCAAGCAGTGCAACTCCTATGAGGAGATTTTCCAAAACCGAGACCCCCGTATGTGTCAGACCATCCTCGCTCCCGGCACTCCTTGGACCGGAGGCCCCGATGGCGACATCACCAGCACCGACAAGAGCATCTACCGCTACCCGCTGCTCATTAACGACAAGAGCGGTGCAATGACCTACACGGGCTACTATATGCGCAAGTATGTGGAGCCCTCCACGGTGAAATATGTGAGCCACGATGACAACGACATCGTGATGATGCGCTACGCCGAGGTGCTTCTCAACTACGCCGAGGCCAAAGAGTTGGACGGCAAACTCACCCAGCACGACCTCGACATCAGCATCAACCTCCTGCGTCAGAGGGTTGGTATGGTACCTATGGAACTCGGTAAGTTGCCCGCAGGCAGCGACATCCGCACCGAGATTCGCCGTGAGCGCAACGTGGAACTCTTCTACGAAGGCCACCGCTACTTCGACATCATCCGTTGGAAAGAGGGCGAGACTTTGGGCGAGGACCTCGTGGGCGTAAACCGCAGGTGGCTCGACCAATCGAGGCTAAAAGTGGACCTGAGCAAACTTGTGTGGGTTACCATTGATGGCGAGCAGTATCTGTTGTTGGAGACCGGTCGTACCTTCGACCCCAACAAGCACTACCTGCTCTCAATCCCCTTCGCCCAAATGCAACTTAACCCCAACCTGAAGCCCAACAACCCCGGTTGGAATTAACCGAAAGAAAACAATGAAACGAATAGCCAAAATAGCACTCCTTGCGCTGCTGCTTGCAGTGGGCTTCGGGCAAGAACTACAAGCCCAAGTGCAGGCAGAAAACAGTGGCAGCACAATAAGGCTCCGAGTGATGTCGATGAACATCAAAGAGGGAGGCCGGTATTGCGGTTTTCTCTCCGCTCCCTTTGCCGAGTTGATTAACCAGCACAAGCCCGATGTGGTGTGTTTGCAGGAGGTGGACCACCGCAACGCCCGCAACGGAGGGCGTGATTGGTTGCACGAGGTGGCCGCCGCCACGGGTATGATGCCCTACTTTTGCCAATCTATGACCTATCAGGGTGGCGGTTTCGGCACGGCACTATTGTGTCGCTACCCCTTCCACCGACTGACCAAGATTATCACCACGCTCGAAGGCGCACGCGAGCCAAGGTCCACGGGGTGGCTCTACTTTGCCCTGCCCGAGGGTGGCATTGTGAGGGTGGCCTCCACCCACCTTGCGCTGGAGAGTTCGCAGATGACCATTCGCCACTTGGCCGACGTGAACTCCAAACTCTTTGCCGAGGACGAGAGCACTCCCACGCTCCTTGTGGGCGACTTCAATGCCGCCGAGGGTAGCGACCCCATCTCCTATGCGGCCAACCGTTGGGTGGACCTCGGCAGGGGCTATGGCAACACCTACCCCTCCAGCCGTGAGGACATCACCTATGCTCCGTGTAGGCTCGACTACGTGATGGCCTACCCCAAGACGGGGTGGAGTGTGGTGAGTTATGAGATACTCGACTGCCCCGAACTCTCCGACCACCGCTTCATCGTGGCCGAGCTGACCTACACACCTAATAACTAAAAAAAGGAACAACAAGAGAGAGTATGACAACACGCACAACAATACAGTTTCTTTGCAGAGTGTGGCCAATGTTGCTCTTAGCATTGGCCACCGCCTGCGGCCCTACTCCCGACAATGGGGGTGGGGGCGGAGGTAACGAAAATGGTGGTGGCGACTATGTTGCTCCCGAAGTGCCCGAAACGCCCGTGACAGCCAACCTCTTCCGTGTGGACTACTTCACCACGTTGGAGAGCGAGGGCAGCTATTTTGTGGGCAGAGATGCGGGTGTGGCCTCGCAGTTCATCTCCACTCAGGAGGCTCCGCGCTCGGTGGTCTATATGTTTGACCGATGCGACTTCACGGTAGGTAGCAAGCAGCCCGCCGTGCAGATGGCACTCGACAACAAAGCCTTCTGCTACTTCCTCCAAACGGGCCCCACCGAGGAGCAGACCACCCGTGGCACCGCCGCAGTGAGTCGCTATCAGACCTCCTCTGTGGTGGGAGTCTACGAAGAGGGCCTGCACCTGTCGGGCGTAACATTCAACGTGGGCCTCTCCAAACCCACCACAATCACCCTCTACACGGCTCGCTTCGACACCACCGAGCAGGTGGCACAGGCTGTGGAGCACTTTGGGGTGGATTGGCAGAACAATGGTGTGCTCGTGGGCTCGGTGGCTGTGGAGCAGAAGGAGGCCATAGAGAAGTGGTTGGCGGCCAACTTTGAGGGCTATCGTGTGGCTTTTGCAGGTAGCGAGGGTACCCCCTACGATGTGGTGGTGCTCTGTCCGGCCCTGATGGTGTGCCGCTCCATTGAGCCACTCAAGACCATCAACCTCACCTATTGGAAAGTAACGATGGAAAAATTTTTCTAACCCCGAAAGAGAAATACTATGAAGAGAACTTTTTTGATACTTGTGGCGGTGCTGGCCGTGAGCCTTGCGGGCTCGGCGAGCGAGCCACTCAAGATTTTGAGTTACAACCTCCGCTTCGGCGAACTCGCCACCGTGGAGCAGTTGGGCGACTTTGTAGCCTCGCAGCAAGCCGACTTTGTGGCCTTGCAGGAGTGCGACTGGGCCACCAAGAGGGATAGGGCCCCACACCAACACGGAGTGAAGTTCGTCAGCGAGATTGCCCACAGGGCCGGTATGTTCGGGCTCTATGGCAAGGCTATCAACTACAAGGGTGGCTACTACGGTGTGGGCATACTGAGCCGCTACCCCATCATCAAGAGCGAGCGAGTGTTGCTGCCCCACAGGCCCAAAACCGAGCAGCGCACACTGCTTGTGGCCACCGCCGAACTCCCCGATGGCCAACTGCTCACCTTTGTGAGTACCCACTTGGAGGTCTCTTCCAGTGAGGCACGTCAGGAGCAGGTGGAGTTCATCAACCGCTACTTTACCGAGTGGCCCCACGCTGTTATTTTGGTGGGCGATATGAATGCCGAGCCCCATACCAAGGAGATGCGCTCGCTGGTGGAGGCAGGGTGGCAGAATATGACCAACGAGGAGAAAACCTACAGTTCCACCAACCCCACAATCAAGATTGACTACATCTTCTACCGTGGTCCCCGCAAGGCCGAATTGCGCCACACGGAGGTGGTGAAATGGTGTACCCTCTCGGACCACTTCCCCGTGGTTTCGACCATCGCAATGGAGTAACAACCGAACAAACCAAACAACAATAAACCAAACAACAAACCAAACAATTAACTTTTTTATTAACCTTTTTTTTCAAAAACATTTTACGCTATGAAAAAAACATTATTTGCAATTGCAATGCTGGCAGTGGCACTGGTAGCTTGCGACAAAGAGCCCGAAGGTGGCCAGAACAAACTCGAAGCAACTCTTACTCTCGCCGAGGGTGTTGAGGCTGCTATCGCCGAGGGTGTAGCCTATGGTTCGCCCATCGCAATCAAAGGTACTTCGAGTGTAGCACTCACCGAGGTTGTTCTGACCGGTGTGGCCAAAAATGGCAACGCCTATGCCGCCAAAGGTAGCGCACAGACTCTCGAGCAGGATGGTGCCGAGATTGACCAACTCTGGTTTGCCGACACCAAAGAGGCAACCCACGTAGAGGTTAAACTCGTTGCCGGCAACAAGGCCGCTACTTTCTACTACGCTCTGGGTGCAGTTGAGGGCGAGTGGAACTTCGGCGCTTGGTGCGAGCCTACCGCTGTTCTGAAAGCAGACGGTATCATCGCCAACAGCGTTAATGCCCCCGAGACTTATCCCAACGAGAACACTGGTGCAGGTAGCGACACTCCTTCGTTCATCTCGATGAATGGTGTGAACGTAAATGGCACTCTGAAACACATCGTTTCGCTCAATGAGATTTTGCCCGGAAGCGGAGAAAACGCATCGTTCTGCTGGGCTAATGTATACAAGAGTACCGATAAACTCATCACCCTCACCACTCACAGGGGTTATGTTCTTTGCGACATTCCCACCATCACCGCTGGTTCGATTGGTCGTCAGTGCGACGTTCACCAGTATGGCGAGTACAAACTCGACACCAAGAAAGCAGACGTTGCAGCACTGAGCCGCATCGTTGGTTCGTGGGCTGGCGAGAGCTACGACGCAGATGAGTATGCTTTTGTTGACGGTCTGTTTATGTCGATTCCCGAAAAGATGGAGACTTTGGCTGACCAGATGAGGGCATTCTACCAGTTGGGTGAGATTCAGCGCGTGCTCGACAACAGCACCCTCGGTGTTGAGAACGAGCCCACCAGCCTGAGCAACAAGAATATGTACCGCCGCTATGCAAATGCAGCAAAAGGTATCACTGCCGAGAATTTCCGAGCAGGCGACTATCTGATTATGCGTTACAAAGGTGGTACCGCCGAGGCCCCCGTTTACACCTATGGTATCATTCAGATTGTGCAGTTGTACGATGACACCAAGGACTTCGCAGTTAATGCTGATGGTCTGAACTACATCGACACCAACAAAACTGAGAATCTTTTCTATCAGCCCAACTATTTCAACATCAAGTGCCAGATGGTTGTTAAATAAGCACTCATAACCAACTACTTTGCCGATGCGGGGGAATTCTATGTGTGGCCCCGCATCGGCAACTTTTTCTCAACCACACAAGACCAACACACTAAAAACAACAACAAATAATGATGAAACTGCTGCAACGATTTTGGATATTTATGGTGGTGTGTGCCACCTTGGTAGGATGTAGTGCCCAACAGAAGGAGCGCACCCGACAGATTGCTGCGGCACGTGGGGTGATTGAGCGCACACTCGGCGCAGAGCCACAAAACCTCACACTCAAACTTACCGCCCCAACAGCAGAGGGGCTGGATACCTACAACATCTCGGCCACGGGCGGACACCTCACCATAGAGGGCTCCTCGCCCACGGCTTTGTGCTACGCTTTCAACCACTATCTCCACCGCGCCTGCCACTCGCAGGTGGTGTGGGGCGGCAAGCACCTGTGTGTGCCCGCCGAGTGGCCCGACTACAGCGAAAGCGGCACCTCGCCCTATGAGTTGCGCTACTTCCTGAACGTCTGCACCTTTGGCTACACCGCCCCCTACTGGGATTGGGAGCGTTGGGAGCAGGAACTCGACTGGATGGCTCTCCACGGAGTGAACTTCCCCTTGGCAAGCGTGGCCAGCGAGGCCATCGCAAGGCGTGTGTGGGTGCGACTCGGACTCACCCCCGAGGAGGCCGATGCCTTCTTCACGGGCGCAGCACACCTGCCTTGGCACCGTATGGGCAACCTCAACTCCTTTGACGGCCCCCTCACCGAGGAGTGGCACGAAGGACAAATAGAACTCCAGCACAAAATACTCGCCCGTATGCGAGAACTCGGTATGAACCCCGTGGCTCCTGCCTTTGCGGGTTTTGTACCCCCAACATTCATTGAGAAAAACCCCGACATCACCTACAACCAACTCCTCTGGGGCGGCTTCGACAAGTCGTTCAACGCAGTGGTGTTGGCCCCCAACTCTCCTTGGTTCAGCAAGATTGGACAGCTCTTTGTGGAGGAGTGGGAGGCCGAGTTTGGGGATGCAACATACTACCTCTCCGATAGTTTCAACGAGATGCGCTTGCCCGTGGAGCCCGGCGACACCGAGGGTAAGCACGCCCTGTTGGCCGACTATGGCGAGGCCATCTACAACTCCATCATCGCCGGCGACCCCGATGCCGTGTGGGTAACCCAAGGCTGGACTTTCGGCTACCAGCACGACTTCTGGGACAAGGAGAGTATGCAGGCCCTATTGAGCCGTGTGCCCGATGATAGGATGATTATCATCGACCTCGGTTGCGACTACCCCAAGTGGGTGTGGAAAACCGAGCAGACGTGGAAGGTACAAGAGGGTTTCTACGGCAAAAAGTGGATATTCAGCTATGTGCCCAACTTCGGTGGCAAGGTGTTGCCCACGGGCGAACTCCAAATGTATGCCACCTCTTCGGCCGAGGCTCTCGCTTCGCCCGCCAAGGGTAACCTCATAGGTTTCGGCTCGGCCCCCGAGGGCTTGGAGAACAACGAGGTGGTCTATGAGTTGTTGGCCGATATGGGCTGGACCTCCGAGGCCATCGACCTTGACGAGTGGGTGGAGAACTACTGCACCGCACGCTACGGAGCCTACAACGAGGACATCAAGGCCGCTTGGGATGCCTTCCGTGGGAGTGTCTACTCCTCGCTCTACTCCTATCCGAGGTTTACGTGGCAGACCGTGGTGCCCGACCAGCGCCGCAAGAGTGCCCACGACATCAACGACCTCTTTGGCGAGGGTGTTGTACACCTGCTGGCCGCAGCCGAGGAGTGTGGTGGCTCGCCCCTCTATGTGAACGATGTGGTGGAGATGAGCGCAATGTGGCTCTCCGAGGTGGCCGACCGACACTACGAAAAGGCCCTCTCGCTCAAAGCACGTGGCTACAAGCGTGCCGCAAAGGCCGAACTCGCACAAACCATCGAAATACTCCGCGGTGTAGACGCACTGTTGGCCCACCACCCCAACCACAGGCTTGAAAATTGGGTAACCTTGGCCCGCAAGTCGGCCGAGAGTGTGGAGGCCCAAAATGCTGCCGAGGCCAACGCCAAGAGGCTGATTGCGACTTGGGGCGGTTGGCAGGAGGACTATGCTGCAAGGCTGTGGAGCGATATGGTGGCTCGCTACTACATCCCTCGTCTGGAAATCTACTTTGCCCACGGAGCCGCCGCCACCGACAAGTGGGAAGAGGAGTGGATTGGCACCCCGATGACGGAGTTTGCCACCGCCGAGGGCAACCCCGTGGAGTTGGCAAAAAGCCTCGTGGAGCACCATAAGTAGCGCACGCCCAGACAAACGAACAAAAAAACGAACAAACAGATATGACTCAAACCGCAAAAAGCCTATTCCGATTGTTGTGGGTGTGGGTGGGAGCACTCCTTGTTGGGTGCGCCCCCGATGCCACCCAAACCACCTTCTCGCTCCGTGAGCAGACCGAGGCTGCCGAAGCACTCGTGGAACGTGTAACCGATGGCCGTGCCGATGATTTCAGGGTGGTAATTACCCAAAAGCAAGTCGATGGCAAAGACTACTTCGCCCTCTATGCCGACCCGCAGCAGCAGGATGGTGTGGTGGTGCTTGAGGGTAGCGATGGTGTGTGTGTGGCAAGTGCGCTCAACCACTACCTGCAAGAGTGGTGCGGTTGCCACATCAGTTGGTGTGGCTCCAGCGTGGAGTTGCCCGAAAGGCTCCCCCTGCCACAGGGTAAAACCGTCAAAACAAGCCCCTACAAGTATCGCTACTGCTTCAACTACTGCACCTTCAACTACACTATGAGTTGGTGGGACAAGGAGCGTTGGCAGTGGGAAATTGACTTTATGGCACTCAACGGCATCAATATGCCCCTTGCCGTAACGGGCCAAAACTCCGTGTGGCAGCGGGTCTACAGGTCGCTCGGCTTCACGGACAAAGAGTTGGAGGGTTTCTTCAGTGGCCCCGCCTACTTCAACTGGTTTTGGATGGGCAATCTGGACGGTTGGGGCGGTCCGCTGCCGCAGAGTTTCTTCCGCAAGCACGAAGCACTCCAAAAATACATCCTCCGCAGCGAGCGAGCACTCGGTATGAAGCCCGTGTTGCCCGCCTTCACGGGCCACGTTCCGCCCTCGTTTGAGCAGAAGTTCCCCGACGTGAGGGTACGCAAAACCTCGTGGGTGAACTTCCCCGAGGTTGCTGTGCTGGACCCAGAGGAGGAGATGTTCGACCGCATTGGCGAGATGTTCATCAGGGAGCAGGCCGCACTCTATGGCACCAACCACCTCTACTCGGCCGACACCTTCAACGAAAATGACCCCCCAAGCACCGACTCGGCCTACTTGGCAGGTATGAGTCGCAAGGTGTTTGAGTCGATGAGGGCTGCCGACAGCGAGGCCGTGTGGGTGATGCAGGGGTGGCTGTTCCACCACTCCGATGATTTCTGGGGCGAGCCCGAAATAAAGGCCCTGCTGGGTGCAGTGCCCGATGATGGTATGATTATCCTCGACCTCTGGAGCGAGCGTTTCCCCGTGTGGCAGCGCACCGAAGCCTACTATGGCAAACCTTGGATATGGTGTATGTTGCACAACTTCGGCCAAAACATAACCCTCTCCGGCAACTCCGCACGTGTGGCACAAGGCCCCGCAAGCGCACTCGCCTCGCCCAAGTCGGGCAAGATGTGTGGCATTGGACTCACTCCCGAGGGCATTGAACACAACCCGATGATGTTCGCTATGATGTTGGAAAACGTGTGGCGAGAGGAGCCCATAGAGGTGGGCGACTTTGTGGCCGACTATCTTGAAGAGAGGTATGGCGGTCGTAACGAGCAGGCCGAGCAAGCGTGGGACATCATCGCCGAGAGTGTCTACAACAACGATGTGAGCAACGGAGGCCCCGAGTCCATCATCACCGGCAGGCCCAACTTCAAGATGAACCCCGGAGGCACCACCAACGTCAAACTCCACTACGACCAAATGGAGTTGGCCACAGCGTGGGACCTGCTGATGGAGTGTGCCGAGGAGTTTGAGGAGAGCGAGGGCTACCGCTACGACCTTGTGGACATCACTCGTCAGGTGATGGCCAACCACGCCACCGTGTTGCAGCAGGAGTGTGCCAAGGCATACAAAATTGGCGACATTGAGGTCTTCGATGGCGCAGCAAACCAATTTATTTCCTATCTTTGGGACTTTGAAGAACTACTCTCCTCACGAGAGGAGTTGTTGCTCGGCAGGTGGCTGGAAGCAGCCAAAGCGATGGGTACCAACGCCGCCGAGCGAGGCCTCTATGAGCAAAACGCCCGCAACCTGCTCACCACTTGGGGCAACAAGGATTGCCGCATCAGGGACTATGCCTGCCGTCAGTGGTCGGGAATGGTCGGCGGGTTCTACATCCCCCGCTGGGAGCGATTCTTCGCAAGCGTGCGTGAGGCTATGAGCAAGGAAGTGGAGTTTGACCAAAAACTCTTTGACGAGCAGAGCAAAGAGTGGGAATGGGAGTGGACCTTCGGCAAGGAGTGCTACCCCACCACCCCACAAGCCGATGAGATTGAGGTGGCACGCAAAATGCACTCCAAATATAGAAGCCAGCTGGAGCCTCTGCCCTATGTGGTCGCTCCCTCGGCCAAGAAGATTATTGAGAGTTAGGGACATACACAGTTTACACCCACCGACACACAAAAGTATGAAAAAGATAACCATAGCAGTGGACTCCTTCAAGGGCTCACTCTCCTCCGCAGAGGTGGCCGAGGCAGTGGCGCAGGGCATAGAGGCCGTGTTGCCCCATTGCGAAGTGTGCAAAGTGAGCATAGCCGATGGTGGCGAAGGCACAGCCGAAGCACTCGTGGAGAGCCTCGGTGGGGAGTGGGTGCAGATGGTGGCCGGCGACCCTTTGGGTAGGCCCATTGGGGTGCGCTATGGAGTGATTGAGGAGGGGCGATGTGCCGTGGTGGAGATGGCCACAGCAAGCGGACTCCCCCTACTCACTCCCGAAGAGCGCAACCCACTGCTCACCTCCACCATTGGTACCGGAGAGATGATTGCCAACGCCATAGGGCGAGGGTGTCGCAAGTTTCTTGTGGCCATTGGCGGAAGTGCCACCAACGACTGCGGAATGGGTATGCTCCACGCCCTGGGCTACCGCTTTGTAGACGCACAGGGCGAGGTCCTAAAACCCTGCGGTGAGGCCCTGGCACGAATTGACCACATTGACGACACTCTTGTAAGCCCTCAGCTCCGAGAGTGTGAGTTTGTGGTGGCCTGCGATGTTACCAACCCCCTCTATGGGCCCAACGGAGCCGCCCACGTCTTTGCGCCCCAAAAGGGAGCAACCCCACAAATGGTGGAGCAGTTGGACCTCGGACTGCGCAACTTTGCACGCACCGTGAGGGCCTACAACGGCTGCGAGGTGGACTTCGTGGAGGGCGCAGGAGCCGCAGGAGGACTCGGCGCAGGCTTCGTGGGAGTGTTGGGTGCCAAGTTGCAGAGGGGCATTGATATGGTTATGGAGGCGTTGCACTTTGAGCAAAGGCTCCTCGGCAGCGACCTTGTCATCACAGGTGAGGGGTGTATCGACTATCAAACCGTGATGGGCAAAGCACCCAGCGGAGTGTTGCACGCCGCCACCCGTCAGGGAATTCCCGTGGTGGCCATAGGCGGAGGTGTGAGGTGGTGTGAGGCCCTCGACAAGAGTGGGTTTGCCGCCATCGTTGCCGCCACACCCGAGGGTGTGGAGTTGCAGGAGGCTATGCGCCCCGAAGTGGCAAAAAAGAACGTGAGGCTCGCCACCGAGCGCATTGTGGAGCAGTGGGTGGCCACACGCGCACACAAAACAATGAAACAATAAACAGCGAGGGGGCTCCCCCCTCCCGACCTAATATTATTTTCGGTTTATGATGATGAGTGCTATTGGAGCATTGGTGGGCTTGGTGTTGTCCATCGTGCTGATTGTGCGCAAACTATCGCCCGTCTACAGCCTTTTGTTGGGCGCACTTGTGGGCGGTCTGCTTGGCGGACTCGGCATTGAGGCCACCGCCACCACAATGGTAAGCGGAGTGAAGGACATCACGCCCGCCATAGTGCGTATTTTGGCCGCAGGTGTGCTCTCGGGTGTGCTAATCAAGAGTGGCGCCGCCGAGAGCATATCTCACACCATTGTGGAAAAACTCGGCCGCAAGCAGGTCTACCTCGCACTGGCCCTCTCGGTGATGTTGCTCACAGCCGTGGGCGTGTTCGTTGATGTGGCCGTAATTACCGTGGCCCCCGTGGCCATAATGATTGGGCGCAAGTTGGGAGCCTCAAGGTTCAAGATTTTGCTCGCAATGATTGGCGGCGGCAAGTGTGGCAACATCATCTCGCCCAACCCCAACACCATCATCGCAGCCGAAAATATGGAAGCACCGCTATCCTCGGTGATGTTCGCAGGCCTTGTGCCCGCCATCATCGGACTTCTTGTTACGGTCTACGTCATCATCCCCCTGATGCCCAACAGCGACCTCTACACCCCCACATCGGACACCGAAGAGGATGGCAGCGGAACAAAGGCACTCCCCTCATTTTGGGCCAGCGTGGCAGGTCCTCTGGTTGCCATCGCACTGCTCGCCCTGCGTCCCCTGGCAGGGGTGGCGATTGACCCTATGGTGGCTCTACCCGTGGGCGGAATCGTGGGCATTGCAACCACCCGCACGTGGAACAAGGCCGGCGAGAGCATAAGTTTCGGATTGGAGAAGATGTCGGTGGTGGCGGTGTTGCTCGTGGGCACGGGTGCCATAGCCGGCATAATCAAGGCCTCCTCGCTCACCGACCTGCTCATCGGAGCGATGGGCAGTGGCGAGGGCGGCAGGGTGCTGCTGGCTCCGCTGGCAGGTGCGATAATGTCGGCCGCCACAGCCTCAACCACCGCAGGAGCCACCGTGGCTTCGGCCTCCTTTGGGCAGACCATTCTCGCTGCAGGCATACCGGCCGTGTGGGGCGCAGCGATGATAAATGCAGGTGCCACGGTGCTGGACCACCTGCCCCACGGCTCGTTCTTCCACGCCACCGGTGGCTCGGTAGAGATGTCCATAAAACAACGCCTGCGCCTAATCCCCTACGAATCGCTTGTGGGCCTTGTGCTGGCCACCTGCTCCACCATCGCATACCTCTTGAGTTGAGAGCAAGGGGAATTCAAAATTCAAAATTCAAAATTCAAA
>JAFVSY010000053.1 GCA_017503465.1 Tidjanibacter sp.
ATTCCCAATCGAGGATGTGTGGGGCATTGGTCGCAAGACCGCCCGCAAACTCCACGATCGCAATATCTCCACCGCCTGGGAATTTACGCAGATGGATGAGGGTTTGGTGCGTGGTATGTTCGGTATCGTAGGTTTACGCACCTGGCAGGAACTGCGTGGTATTCCGAGCATCGAGTTTGAGGACACCATTGAGGCGAAGCAATCGATATGTGTGTCGAGAAGTTTCGCAAAGGAGATAACCGAGCCAGGCGAGCTTGCCGAGCAGGTTGCTAACTTTGCAGCATCGGCAGCAGAGAAGCTCCGCGCACAACACTCTGCGTGTGTTGAGATGATGGTCTTTGCCTACACAAACCGTTTCAAAGAGAACGAGCCACAGACCTATGGCAGTGTCCTGGTGTCATACCCACAAGCGACTAATGACCACCGCGCTATTGTAGCTGCTGCAGTAAACGCTACGCGAGAAGTGTACAAGAAAGGCTACGGATATAAGAAGGCAGGTGTGGTTATAAGCAAACTCATCCCAGAGTCAGGCGTTGTTCGCTCGTTGTTTGCCGATAATGCCGCCATAGAGCGCGAGAGTAGATTATCCTCGGCTATGGATGCCATCAACCATGCATTCGGGCGTGGTGCGGTAAAAATAGGCGCACAAGGTAGTGGCGTTATTAAGTCGTCCAGCGACAGCCAATCCCCACACTACACGACCCTTTGGTCTGACATTCCCAAGGCATCAGTAAAATAGCCGCCCCAGAGTCTGGGACGGCTGCAAACAGAGTGAATATAAAGGTAGGCTATTAAATGGCCTGCCTTTCCCTTTTGGTGGAGATTGAGTAGTCACCACCAATTTTGCTGGCAAGCATTGCCATGTCATTGGCAACCTTCTCGTGTAGCACTTTTGCATATATCTGTGTTGTGCGGATGTTTCTGTGTCCGAGCATCTTGCCCACCGACTCAATAGGCACACCATTGGTAAGGGTGATAGTGGTGGCAAATGTGTGACGAGCCATATGGAAGGTTATGTTTTTTTGGATGCCACACACATCACCTAGCTCTTTGAGGTACACATTCGTGCAACTGTTACTAACGACAGGCAGGAGTTTGCCACGCAGTTTTTTGCGTTTATCCTTGTACTTTTCAATAAGTAGTTGCGGGATTTCTAGTAGTGGCACATCAACGGGGGTGTCGGTTTTCTGACGGTGTGTGCGTAGCCACTTGTTACCAGCGTCATCAACGCAAATGTTCTCTTCGGTAAGCTCCAACACATCGCAATGCGCCAGACCCGTAAAGCAACAGAAAACAAACACATCTCGTACTTGGTCCATGCGTACAGAAGTGAACTCCTTTTGTATAATGCGCGATAGTTCCTCTCGTGTAAGTATCTCACGCTCCACATCCTCGAACTTTATTTTGAACGAAGCAAATGGATTCTTGGTAGCCCAACCATTGTCGATGGCTGTCCTATAAACGGTGCGGAACTTCTGCATCTGTTTCATCGCGTGGTTGTTCGCTATTTCATAGTGAGTGCGATTGTAAGTGTCGAAGCCATTTACAAACATGGGGGTGACATCGCTCAATAGTATGTCGTCCATCTTGGTTACTGTCTTTATATACTCCTGCACGCGGTCTCGTACTACAACATAGCGTTCGTAGGTCTTTTGGCTAGTGCTGAGTCCGACCTGCTTCTGATACTCTTCGAGCCAGCGATTGAAGAGCTGTATAAGATAGCGGCAGTCGTTGCTGTAAGACTTGCCTTGCAGTGCAAGTTTGAGTTTCTCTAAGTCTACATCTATGCCCTGGCGAATCAGCTCGGTGTGAGTTTGAAAGATTTTAACTCTCATCTCCTCCAGGAGTTTGTTGATGGCTTTGAGCTCTTTGGTAGTACCTATGGTCTCACCAAAAGCCCATTGGTCAGGCTCGATGTAGAGTTTAGTGGCGATTGCGGCACTTTTGCCACCAAGAATAATGCGTGCAAAGATTGGAATTCTGCCTGCGGCATTGCCTCTGTTCTTTTGTACGTACATGCGTACAGCGATTGTCTGGTTGTTCATATTCACTCGTTTTTTACTGTTTGTGTTGCAAATTTGGGTGCAATGGGCGAGAGGGCATAAAAATAAGTTGGACAGTTTTTAGACAAACCTTGAAATCCGTTAGACAAACCCAGAAAATTGTTTGACACTTTTGGACTCCAATGTAGTCTCTGAAAATCCTTAACACTCTCTCAATGAGCCATTTGCGATGCAAACATAACATCACTATTTTTAAGTATCAAGTTAATTCGCAACTATTTGTAAACGAAGAATATATGTCTGGAAATAGAGCCAAATGAAGAAGAAAAGTGAAGAAAAAAGAGAGAAAATCGAGTTTCTTCTCTATTTCTTCATCTCTTTTGTCTAACGGCTAGACAAAAACGATATGAAGTTGGACAAAAAATGGACAAAAGTTAGACAAAGTAAGACACGCTGTTTAAGCGAGTTACAGCATAAATAGGGGATAACTTTCTGATATAAAACAAAACGAGGGAAAACTTGCGTTTTCCCTCGTCAGTGCTCCCTCTGGGGCTCGAACCCAGGACCCCAACATTAAGGGTGTCGTGCTCTACCAACTGAGCTAAAGAAGCATTTGCGGTGCAAAGGTAGTGTAAAAAATCTTTACTCCAAATTTTTTCGCACAAAAAATTATCTTTTTTTTTCGGCCTACCCTACCCCTCCTTGCCCCACAAACCCCTTCGTCGCCCATTTTCAGCACTTTGGACCCTCTCTTACGACCACTCCGAGCTCTTTTTTGTCAAAACCAAATATTTTTGTCTACCTTTGCTACGCAAAGGGCATTGGCATTCCGCACAGAGTATCATCCCCATTGCACACACGAAGCGTGCTTAATCATATAGAATAAACGTGCATAAGTGCATAAAATAGGATAAGCGTGCCTGATGACAGAACAAATTTAGTACAACAAAACATAGTATTACACAATGAACAAAGTTTTCCGACTCTTCACCCTCTTGGTGGCCGCATTGGCTCTTGGGGCGTGCGACCTCATCACCATCAATCCCGTTCCCGGCACCAATCTCGACATTGTCATCAACGAGGTGAACACCGATGCAAAGTACATCGAGCTCTACAACCGTAGCGAGCAGTCGGCCGACATCGGCGGTCTGACCATCATCAAAAACAACGAGGGTCCCATTGCCAACATCGACGGCTCGGCCGATTTCGTGGTGGCCGAGGGCACTGTGCTCCCCGCCAAGGGGTTTGCGGTGATTGGGTGTAAGGGCAACACCAACACCTACGAGGGTATTTCGCTCGGCACCAGCAAGTCGGGCATCTCGGGCAGCAAGTCGCTCCTGCTGGAGCTTGTGGACAAGGAGGGCAACCGCTTGGACTACTTTGTGAACACCGCCACCGAGAACCCCACAGCCGAAGGCCCTTGGGATGGAGCCATCAACCAATCCTTCGATGTTGCGGTGCGTATTCCCGACGGCAGCCCCTATTGGTACATCATTGAGGAGCCCACCCCCGGAGCGGCCAATGGTGGCACCATTGTGAGCAGTTTCAAGATGCCTGTGGTTAATTTCGGCACCTCCGACAGTGGCGAGGACGACAACCAGCAGGGCGGAGGCACCGTTACACCCGAGAACCCCGGCACGGGCACCTCGTCGTTGGCCCAGAGTGTGGCCTACGTGTGGGACGATAGCACCTTCCCCGAAATCACTCTCAAAGTGAGCGAGGCCGAGTGGAACAATATGCTGAAAACATACGACCAGAACAGCAAAACCAAACAATATTTCAAAGGTGATGTGAGTTTCTTTAACGGCACCAAGACCTTCGAGTTCAACGAAGCAGGTTGGAGGTTGCGTGGCAACACTTCACGTCGTCGTCCCGAGGGTAATGGTGGCGAGATGCACAAGAAGGACAACGCCGATTGGCACCACTTCCACACCCAAATCAACTTCCGCAAGTTCCACAAGGACACCGCCCACACCATTGGTGGCGTGAGGAAGGTGCACCTCAAATGGGCCAAGGACGACCCCTCTTATGTTAGGGAAATGTATTGCTACGACCTCTTCCGCCGCTATGGGGTGTGGACTGCCATCAACGACATCTACTGCCGCTTGTGGATACACGTGGAGGGCGACTCCAAGCCCGCCTACTATGGTGTCTACGAGATGCTCGAAACGGTGGACGATGAGTACCTTGAGGTGCGCTCCGACAAATTCGGAGGCCACAAGGGTAACCTTTGGAAGTGCTCCTACACCGACAGGGGCCCTGCCGACCTGAAAGATTACAGCAACGACGCCAAGTTCGGTCTTGACCAAGATACCGATGAGGAGTGGCCCTATGAGCTCAAGACCGAGCACAACTCATTTGAGTCGGCCAAAGCGCAATTGGTGGACTTTATGCAGAAGCTCAACTCAAAGAGCGGTCAGGACCTGCACGATTGGTTGGGCGAAGTAATCGACATTCCGCTCTTCCTGAAAACCTACGCCGTAAACGTAACGGTTGGTATGTGGGACGACTATTGGAACAACGGCAACAACTACTATATGTACTTCAACGCCTCGGGTACGAGCGGCTACAAGTTCTACTTCATCCCCTACGACTACGACAACACTCTCGGCACCTCACAAAACGTGTGTCGAATTGAGGATTCAGGCACTTGCACACCGCTCAAATGGGGAAGCAACTCGATGTATCCGTTGGTAAACAAGATTATCCAATTTGAGGACTACAAGGCACTCTATGTGGGTTATCTGAAAGAGCTGGTTGACCCCTCGAACAGCTATTTCTACCAGCACGCAAGTGCTGCACGCATCCGTGCTTGGCACAGCAAGATAAGCCCCTATGTAAGCAACGACACGGGTGAGGATATGTCCATCGAGGATAGGCCTGCCTCGTGGAGCAACAAGGGCCACTACCGACTCATGGAGGACAGCAACAACAACTTCTTCAAGGTGAAGGCAGAGAGTTACCACACACACCTGAACTATTAGGGGTGGTAGGTCTCCGGCCACCCCACTGCTAAAAAAATAACAGAAATGTTTGCAGTGCGAAAAATAAAACATATCTTTGTGGATGGATAACCTACAAGCAAACAACAAACTAACAAACATAACTCACATACTACTATGAACATTCCGGCAGAATTGAGGTACTCGAAAGACCACGAGTGGATTAAAGTAATCGAAGGTGGCGAGGCATTGGTTGGTATTACCGACTTCGCACAGGGCGAACTTGGCGACATCGTTTTCGTTGATGTTCCCACCGTTGGCGAGAGCGTGGGTGCCCACGAGGTGTTTGGCTCCATTGAGGCCGTAAAGACCGTTAGCGACGTGTTCCTCCCCGTTGGTGGCGAGATTCTTGAACTCAACCCCGAGGTGGATGCAGACCCCTCGCTGGTGAACAAAGAGCCCTATGAGGGTGGTTGGCTTGTGCGCATCCGTATGGAGAACCCCGCCGAGCTCGACGACCTGCTTGACGCAGAGGGCTATGCCGCAATGCTTTAGGTGGGCGGCGGAGGTGGATATACCCACAGCAAGAGAGAAACATAATTTTTTTTACAAAACCATACACTAAAACACTTTTTTACAGAAATGGCAACAAAAGTTACGGTAGTGGGCGCTGGTAACGTGGGCGCAACTGCTGCAAATGTGATGGCTATCCGCAAGGTTGCAAGCGAGATTTGCCTCATCGACATCAAACCCGACCTCTCGGAGGGTAAAGTATTGGATATGTATCAGACCTCGACTCTGCTCGACTTCGATACCAAACTCGTGGGCGTAACCAACGACTACAAGGCTACCGCCAAGAGCGACGTTGTGGTTATCACCTCGGGTGTGCCCCGCAAGCCCGGTATGACCCGCGAGGAGCTCATCGGTGTGAATGCCAACATCGTGAAGTCGGTTGTGAACAACATCCTTCAGTACTCCCCCAAAGCAATCTTCGTGATTGTTTCCAACCCTATGGACACTATGGCCTACCTCACCCTGAAATCGACCGGTCTGCCCAAAAACAGGGTTATCGGTATGGGTGGCGCACTCGACTCGTCGAGGTTCCGTTGCTACTTGGCAAAGGCTCTGAAGGCCGACATCCGCGACGTGGATGGTATGGTTATCGGTGGCCACGGCGACACCACAATGATTCCCCTCGTGGAGAAGGCAAGTTACCGCGGTGTGCCCGTGAGCCAGCTGCTCGGCAAGAAGAAGTTGGAGGAGGTTGCTGCTGCCACAATGGTTGGTGGTGCCACTCTGACCAAACTGCTCGGCACTTCGGCTTGGTATGCTCCCGGTGCAGCCATCGCAAGCGTTGTGGAGAGCATCCTGGGCGACCAGAAGAGGGTTATCTCGTCGAGCTGCTACTTGGAGGGCGAGTATGGCGCAGAGGATTTGTTCATCGGTGTTCCTGCCGTTATCGGTAAGAACGGTATCGAGAAGATTCTGCCCCTCAAACTCACCGCAACCGAGAAGGCTAAATTTGAGGCCAGCGTTGCAGCAGTGAAGAAGACCAACGAGGTACTCTACGAGATTGGCGCACTGACCAAATAGGTCCACGGCCGATACCACTACGGCACCCGCACCGACCGCGTGCCGACATCAGGAATGGAGGGAGAAGCACACCAAAGGCTTCTCCCTCCGTTTTTTTGCTTGCCCAACGCTTGTGGTTATCCCTTCTTACTCTTGGGTATCTTTTTTAATACCTGGGAGTTTAAGGAATTTAGGGAGTTTGGAGGCTCTTTCTGTCCCTAATCTCCCTAACCTCTCTAACTTCCCTAACTTCCCTCTCTGCCATCAATTTTGAATTCTGGCAAATGCGAGTAAGCGAGTGCAAAGGCTGCTTGCAGACTCTGCCGAGCGGGAGCATTTTAGACAAAACAACGTTTTGTCAATTTTGAATTTTGAATTTCAAAACAGACGCCCCCGCCCTTCGGGCACCCCCTCTAACTCAGAGGGGGACGTGCACGGAAGGCATCGCAAGGTTGGGAAGAGTGCCGACCTACCAACTGCACAAAACAGGCAACGCCTGCAATTTTGAATTTTGAATTTTGAATTCCCTTTCTGCCCTTCAAATCACTCTCCCCTAAGTTAGGGGAGATGGCACGCAGTGCCAGAGAGGTCTGTTTGTTTGGCGG
>JAFVSY010000054.1 GCA_017503465.1 Tidjanibacter sp.
CTCTTTCTGCCCTTCAAATTACTCTCCCCTAAGTTAGGGGAGATGGCACGGAGTGCCAGAGAGGTCTGTTTGTTTGGCGATCGGTCCGACAGACCTCTCCCGCCTGACGGCACCCTCTCCTAACTTAGGAGAGGGGAACAGACTCCCCCGCCCTTCGGGCTGCTCGGCGAGGCCGCCGAGCGCAATTTCGACCACCCCTCCCGACCTCCCCTATCGTAGGGGAGGAGTGGTTGGAAGGCATCGCAAGGTTGTGATGCGTGCCGACCTGCCAACTGTACAAAACGGCCTGTGGCCGCAATTTTCAATTTTCAATTTTCCTAAGGTTTTGGCCCGAAAGTTGCGTTAGTTGTCTGCGTTTAACCTTACCAACCAAAAACCTACAACAATCCTATGGAACAGAAAACGATGCGCAAGTGGCGTTGCAAGAAGTGCAAGTATGTCTACGACCCTGCGGTTGGCGACCCCAAGCACGGCATCCCTGCCGGCACCCCCTTTGAGCAACTGCCACCAAATTGGAAGTGCCCACTGTGTGGCGCACCCAAGAGCGACTTTGAGCCACTCTAACCACGTGGCTCACAAACAAAAGCGAAGGCTCGGAGCAAAACTCCGAGCCTTCTGCTTTGTGTGCGTTACTCAGCGAGGGAGTAAGCGACTATTTCTCCAACTTGGGACCGGCAGCAACAAGTGCCTTACCCTCCTCGTTGGTGGTGAACTTCGAGAAGTTCTTGATGAAGCGACCAGCCAAGTCCTCAGCCTTCACGGTCCACTCCTCCTCGGTAGCGTAGGTATCGCGGGGGTCCAAAATTGCGGGGTTTACGCCGGGCAACTCGGTGGGCACGGTGAAGTTGAAGTAGGGAATCTGCTTGGTGGGAGCGTTGTCGATGGAGCCATCCAAGATAGCATCAATGATGCCGCGGGTGTCCTTAATCGAGATACGCTTGCCGGTACCGTTCCAACCGGTGTTCACCAGGTAGGCGGTTGCGCCCGAAGCCTGCATCCTCTTCACGAGCTCCTCGCCATACTTGGTGGGGTGCAGCGACAAGAAGGCAGCACCGAAGCAAGCCGAGAAGGTGGGGGTGGGCTCGGTGATACCACGCTCGGTACCAGCGAGTTTGGCGGTGAAGCCCGAGAGGAAGTAGTATTTGGTCTGCTCGGGAGTCAGCACCGACACGGGAGGCAGTACACCAAATGCATCGGCCGACAGGAAGATGACCTTCTTGGCAGCGGGAGCCTTCGAGATGGGCTTCACGATGTTGTTAATGTGGTAGATGGGATAGGATACGCGGGTGTTCTCGGTAACGCTCTTGTCGGCGAAGTCGCAGTGGCCCTCGGCATCAACGGTTACGTTCTCCAAGAGTGCATCGCGGCGGATGGCGTTCCAAATGTCGGGCTCGCTCTCCTTGTCGAGGTTGATAACCTTGGCGTAGCAGCCGCCCTCGAAGTTGAACACGCCCTCGTCGTCCCAGCCGTGCTCGTCATCACCGATGAGCTGACGTTTGGGGTCGGTCGAAAGAGTGGTCTTACCGGTACCCGAGAGGCCGAAGAAAATGGCGGTCTCGCCCTTCTCGTTGGTGTTGGCCGAGCAGTGCATCGAAGCAATGCCCTTCAGGGGGAGGAGGTAGTTCATATAGGAGAACATACCCTTCTTCATCTCGCCACCATACCAAGTGTTGATGATAACCTGAACCTTCTCGGTGAGGTTGAACACAACGGCGGTCTCGCTGTTGAGGCCGAGCTCCTTGTAGTTCTCAACTTTTGCCTTCGAAGCGTTGAGTACCACGAAATCGGGTTCGCCATAGTTTGCCAACTCCTCCTCGGTGGGGCGGATGAACATATTTTTCACAAAGTGAGCCTGCCAAGCCACCTCCATAATGAAGCGGATTTTCAGACGGGAGTTCTCGTTTGCACCGCAGAAGGTGTCCATAACGTAGAGTTTCTTGTTGGAGAGCTGCTCGGTAGCAATCTTCTTGAGCTCCTTCCAAGCCTCGGGAGTTACGGGTTTGTTGTCGTTCTTGTACTCCTCCGAGGTCCACCATACGGTGTTCTCCGAGGTCTCGTCCTTAACGAAGAATTTGTCTTTGGGCGAGCGGCCGGTGTAGATACCGGTCATCACGTTCACAGCGCCTGTCTCGGTGAGTTGGCCTTTCTCGTAACCCTCAAGGTTAGGATTGGTCTCATCCTCAAAGAGCTGCTCGTAGGAGGGATTGTAGATAACTTCGGCACCCTCAATGCCATACTTTTTCAAATCCAAAGTAGCCATAGTGTGTTGCTTTGTTTGTTTTATTTTGTTGATTGTTCGTTGTTTTGAATAAAATCTAACTAACCGGTCGCAAAGGTAATACCTTTATTGTTATTTGAAAAACAGCCTGTGTGAATTTAATATTAAATTTTTTTCACTATCTTTATGGCACTAAACCACAAGTGATGCCAAACTCATCCTCCATATACCTCCACATACCCTTTTGCAAACGCCTTTGCGGCTACTGCGACTTCCCCAAGACTATGGCTCTGGGGCGCAAGGGCGAGGTGCTTGCAGCGATGGGCGAGGAGGTGGCCCGCAGGAGTGCGGAGTTGGAGGGTACGGTGCTGAAAACCATCTACTTCGGTGGTGGCACCCCCTCGGTGTGTGAGCCCGAAGAGTTGGGTGCGCTGTTGGAGAAAATCGCTGGTGTGGTGGACTGTGCTGCGGTGGAGGAGATAACGGTGGAGGCCAATCCCGACGACCTCACGGAGGAGTACCTTCGGGGGCTCCGACGAGTGGGCGTTGGCAGGTTGAGCATAGGCATACAATCGTTTCGCGACGAGGACCTTCGGATGATGAACCGTCGCCACGATGCGGCAGGTGCAGTGAGGGCTGTGGAGAGTGCCCGCAGGGCGGGTTTCGACAACATCTCCATCGACCTCATCTATGGCCTTCCCACCCTCACTTTGGAGCAGTGGGAGGAGAATGTGCGAAGGGCCATTGAGCTCGGCGTGGAGCACATTTCGGCCTACTGCCTCACCATTGAGGAGAACACTCTCTTTGGCAAACGAGGAGTGCAGGTTGCGGCGGAGGAAGTTGTTGAGCAAGAGTATGCTGCGATGTGCAGGCTGCTGCACGAGGCGGGCTACGAGCACTACGAGATTTCCAATTTTGCCCGCCCCGGTCGTCGCTCGCGCCACAACGGAGCCTACTGGCGAGGCACCCCCTACCTCGGCATTGGCCCGGGGGCACACTCCTACGACGGGGGGCACCGGCGCAGTTGGAACCCACCCACCATTGGGGCCTATCTTGCGGGCACCGAGGCGGAGAGCGAGGTGCTCTCGGAGGGTGAACTCTATGAGGAGTATGTGATGGTCCACCTGCGCACCTGTGAGGGCGTGAGCCTCAGTGAGATAGCCGCCAAGTTTGGCACAGCCAAGGCGGAGGAATTTGTCCGTCGGGCGCAACGATTTATCCACGAAGGAGTGCTTCTCCAAAGGGGTACAAATATTGCTTTTGCCGAGGGGGCGTGGCTCGTTTCGGACGGCGTAACGGCCGAGTTTTTTGACTGATGTGGAGCGTGATTTTGGAGTAATCGGGCGCGGTTTGGGCGCGGTTGAGATGCGCTACTTTGGACAAATTGCACCTTCTTTCGAAGAAGTCGGTTGCGTTACCAAATTGTTAATTATTAAAAAAATTTAAAAACCATATAAATGAATATGGTAAACTTCGGAAATTTGATTACTTTTGTGTCGAATTTCCACCATAAGGTGGAGCGAAGAAGAGAACAGAAAAAGAGAACAAACAAAATAATCACAAAAACAAAGGGCTTGCAACCGACAGGTGCATAAGCGTCCGAGGAGGGGCCAATGAATAGGGCACCGCGGCACAAGGCAGGCCGAAAAGATTAGGTATGAAAAACGAAACTGTACAAAGACCGGACTATTTGTTTGAGGTTAGTTGGGAGGTTTGTAACAAGGTTGGCGGTATCCACACCGTGGTGGCCACCAAAGCGCAGACCGTAGTGAAAGAGTTGGGCGATAAGTATATTTTGATTGGTCCCGACATCAACCGCGAGGGTGCAAACCCCGAGTTTGAGGAAGACCTGAATATGTTGCGCGAGTGGAGGCAGGTGCTCTACTCGGAGGGCTACCGTGTGAGGGTTGGCCGTTGGCGCATTGAGGGCAGCCCCGTGGTGGTGTTGGTAGACTTCAACTCGCTCTTTGCCCGCAAGGACGACATTTTGAAATTCCTCTGGGAGGAGTACAAGGTAGATAGCATCAGTGGCCAGTGGGACTACATTGAGCCCGTGATTTTTGGTTTTGCCGCAGGCAAGGTTATCGAGAGCTACATCAACAACTTCTGCTCCTCGACCGACCGTACAGTGGCACACTTCCACGAGTGGATGACCGCAAGTGGTGGCCTCTACCTGCGTAAGGCTTCGCCCTACACCGCAACCGTGTTCAGCACCCACGCAACCGTTATGGGTCGCTGCATCGCCGGCAATGGACTCCCCCTCTACAGTGGCCTTGGCACTTTCAATGCCGACGACTTTGCACGCCAATTCAATGTGGTGGCAAAACACTCGCTGGAGAAGGTGGCTGCCCGCAACCACGACGCATTCTGCACCGTGAGCCGCATCACCGCCAAGGAGTGTAAGTATCTGCTCGGCTCGGAGGTAGATGTTGTTACCCCCAATGGCTTTGAGGACAACTTTGTGGCCAAGGGTAAGGAGAGCGAGGCTCTGCGCAAGGAGTCGCGCAAGAAGATGATTGAGGTTGCCGAGGCTTGCTTCGGTAAGAAATACGACAAGGAGCCCCTGATTGTGGGTACCTCGGGCCGCTATGAGTTCAAAAACAAAGGCCTTGACGTGTTCATTCAGGCTCTCAAACAGGTTGCAGCCAATCTGACCGATGGTAGGGAGGTGCTTGCCCTCATCACGGTGCCCGCGGGCAACGAGGGTCCTCGCCGCGACCTGATGGCTCACTTGGCCGACAGCAACAACCCCATTGATGCAAATGCCTATCCTTGCACCACCCACTACCTCTCCAACCAGGAGGGCGACCCCATTGTGAGGGCCATAGCGGGTAGCAAGCTGATGGAGGCCGACTCGAAGGTGAAGGTGCTCTTCGTACCCAGCTACTTGCAGGGCAACGATGGTATCTTTGGTAAGACCTACTACGACCTGTTGGCAGGTATGGACCTCACCGTGTTTGCATCCTACTACGAGCCCTGGGGCTACACTCCGCTGGAGAGCGTGGCATTCTCGGTGCCCACCATTACGACCACCCTGGCCGGCTTTGGCAAGTGGGTTGATGACCTGCGTGGTGGCCACAAGGGCGTGACAGTGATTACTCGCAACGATAGCAACGATGCCTATGTTGCCGACGCCATTGCCGAGACCATCGAGCGCTTTGCCACTATGGGTGCAAAGGAGTATGCCGAGACCTGCACTTCAGCCTATGAGATTTCGCGCACCGCACTGTGGGACAACCTCTTTGAGCACTACGCCGAGGCCTATGGCGTGGCTCTGGACAAGGTTATTACCCGCACCAACAAGGCTGTCTACGATGGCGGCTCGGTAAACGAGCAGGTGAACTTCGTGCGCCAGCAGTTGGTAAGCAGCACTCCCAATTGGAGCCGTGTGATGGTTGAGAAGAGCCTTCCCAAGAGCCTCCGCGCTCTGGAGGTGCTCTCGAAAAACCTTTGGTGGAGCTGGACTCTGGGTGCACACGAGCTCTTTGAGTACATCGACGCCGAGTTGTGGGTTGAGTGCCTGAAGAACCCCATCGCCTTCCTCGACAAACTCCCCTACCAAAGGGTTAAGGAGTTGGAGCAGGACAAGGTGTTCCTCGCCAAGTTGGCCGATGTGTATGGCCAGTTTGAGGACTATATGAGCAAGAAGGCCGAGGCCAAGGGTCCCAAGATTGCCTACTTCAGTATGGAGTATGGTCTGCACTCGTCGCTGAAGATTTACTCGGGTGGTCTGGGTATCCTCGCCGGCGACTACATCAAGGAGGCTTCCGACAAGAACGTACCTATGGTTGCCGTGGGTCTGCTCTACCGCTACGGCTACTTCACACAAAAACTCTCTGCCCAGGGTGCCCAGGAGGCTGCCTATGAGGCACAGAATTTCTACAAACTCCCCATTTCGCCCGCAAGGGATGAGGTGGGCAACTGGTGCACGGTGAACGTGGCACTGCCCGGTCGTGTGGTTACCGCCCGCATTTGGAAGTGTGAGGTGGGCCGTACCGACCTCTACCTGCTCGACACCGACCACGAGCTCAACCTCGATGAGGATAGGAGCATCACCCACCACCTCTATGGTGGCGATTGGGAGAACCGCCTCAAGCAGGAGCTGTTGCTCGGCGTTGGCGGTATCAGGGCTCTGAATGCACTCGGTATCAAGAGCGATGTGTACCACTGCAACGAGGGCCACGCTGCCTTCATTGGCTTGGAGCGCATCCACAACTACATTGCCGGCAAGAACCTCTCGTTCAGCGAGGCTCTGGAGGTTGTTCGCTCCTCGTCGCTCTACACCACCCACACTCCCGTGCCCGCAGGCCACGACGCCTTCCCCGAGCAGATGATTCGCCAGTATATGTCGCACTACCCCGAGAGGCTCGGCATCACTTGGGAGCAGTTCATCAACCTCGGTAAGACAAGGCCCAATGACCCCAACGAGAAGTTCTCGATGAGCTTCCTCGCTTGCAATCTCTCGCAGGAGGTCAATGGTGTGAGTTGGCTGCACGGAGAGGTGAGCAAGGACATCTTGGGCGATATGTGGCCCGGCTACTTCAAGGATGAACTCCACATTGGCTACGTTACCAATGGTGTTCACTTCCCCACCTGGACCGCATCCATTCTGCGTAAACTCTATGCAAAATACTTTGCCGAGGGCTTCAACGATTACCAGTATGACATTCCCGCTTGGCAGAAAGTACACAATATTCCCGACGAGGAGCTCTGGCAGGCACGCCTTATGCTGAAGGACCGCCTGTTCAAGACCGTGGGTAAGATTGTGAGCGACAACTCCAAGGCTGCGCTCTCGTCGCCCCGCCAGATGGTGGCCGTGAAGGAGAACTTTAAGCCCGAGGTGCTGACCATCGGTTTTGCCCGTAGGTTTGCCACCTACAAACGTGCCCACCTGCTGTTCACCAACTTGGAGCGTTTGTCGGCATTGGTAAACAACCCCGAGCACCCCGTACAGTTTGTGTTTGCAGGTAAGGCCCACCCGAAGGATATTCCCGGACAGGAGCTCATCAAGCGCATCGTGGAGGTGTCGGCAATGCCCGAGTTTGTGGGTAAGATTCTCTTCCTGCCCAACTACGATATGGACCTCTCGAGGAAGATGGTTCAGGGCGTGGACATCTGGCTCAACACCCCCACCCGTCCTCTGGAGGCTTCGGGTACCAGCGGTGAGAAGGCAGTGATGAACGGTGTGATGCAGTTCAGCGTGCTCGACGGCTGGTGGGTTGAGGGCTACAAGGAGGGTGCCGGTTGGATGCTGCCTATGGAGCGCACCTACACCGACCAGAGGTTCCAAGACGAGCTCGACGCCGAGATGATTTACCGCACCATTGAGGAGCAGATTGTTCCCCTCTACTACAATAGGGACGAGAAGGGTATGCCGGTGGAGTGGATTAAGAGTATGAAGAGGTGCGTGGCCGACATCGCATCCAACTTCACCACCAACCGTATGATTACCGACTACGAGGAGAGGTTCTATGGCCCCTTGTATGAGCGCAACAAACGCCTCGTGAAGAACGACTACCTGTTGGCTCGCGAGATTGCTGCTTGGAAACGCAGGGTGAGCGCCGGTTGGGACAAAGTGCGAGTGCTCGGCACCCAGCAGGCCGATATGGGCAAGCAGCCCTTCGTTGTGGGTGGCAAGTACCGCTTTGAGGTAACTCTCGACGTGGATGGCCTCAAGCCCGAGGACATTGGCGTGGAGTTGCTGCTGGCCAGCCAGATTGAGAAGGGCCACGACGTGAAGATTGCCGGCAAGTTTGAGTTGCAGGTGGTTAGCACCGAGGGCTCGAAGGTGGTCTACGCAGTGGAGGCTCCGATGGAGCACACCGGCTCGTATGACATCGCACTGAGGGTGTTCCCGAAGAACGAGAATTTGCCCCACCGTATGGACTTCGCTCTGGTTAAGTGGGCGTAAGGAAGTCCCCGGGAGGAACAAGATGTGGAAGTAGGCTGCGTAAGGCAAAGCGCACAAGAGCGCAGCCACGCTTCCGCGGAGAATAGAGTACAAAAAAAATCAGGAAATCAGGAAGGGTTGGTTGTTCGGCCGAGAAGGGGCGAACAACCTTCGCCGTATAGATAACTGAGGTAAAAGTGTGAAAAAAGAACATAGACCGAAAAACAGATAACCTAATACAACAACCTACCTAAAAAAGTTTTATCAGAAGAAAGAGAGAGTAATATGGCAGTACTTACATTTGACAAGAACAGTTTGGGTAACTTGGAGTATTCGCTCCAAAGAGAGGTTCTCTCGACCAACCGCACGGGAGGTTATATGAGTACCACCATAGTCTGTTGTAATACGCGTAAGTATCACGGACTGATGGTTTGCCCAATTAGAGAGGGGGAGGATAAGAGTTATGTACTTCTCTCGTCGCTCGACGAGACAGTCATTCAGCACGGCCAACCCTTCAATCTCGCATTGCACCGCTTCCCCGGCATCTATGAGCCGAGGGGCCACAAGTACATCGTGGACTTCGAGTACAGCCCCACCCCAACGCTGCTCTACCGCGTGGGTGGCGTGTTGCTGAAGAAGGAGATTTTGTGGCGACAGCACACCAGCCACTCGAGGCTCTTTGTGCGCTACACTCTGCTGGACGCACGCAGCGAAACCACTCTGCGCTTGCGCCCATTCTTGGCCTTCAGGGAGAAACACGCTCTGAGCAAGGCCAATATGTATGCCAATGGCCATTCGTGGGATGTTAAGGGCGGCGTGAAGTGCAGGCTCTATGAGGAGTTCCCCTACCTCTATATGCAGTGCTCCGACCCCACGGCAGAGTTTGTGGCTGCCCCCGATTGGTACTACGACTTTGAGTATGCCGAGGAGGCCAAACGTGGCTACGACTGCCACGAGGACCTGATGACCACGGGCTACTTTGAGGTGAAACTCAAAAAAGACGAGCCCCTGATTTTCTCGGCCTCGTTGGAGGAGATTGACCCCGAGATGTTGCACGCAGCCTTCGAGAAGGAGCTCTCGGAGCGCAATGGCAAGACCGACTTCCTGTCGATGTTGCGCCACTCGGCCCACCAGTTTGTGGTGCGCTCGGGCGGTAGGAGCGAGGTTGTTGCCGGCTACCCCTGGTTTGGCAGGTGGGGTAGGGACACCTTCGTGTCGCTGCCCGGTATCACCTTGGCCCAGGGCGATGTGCAGGCTTGCTTGGACGTGCTCGACACTATGACCGGCGAGATGAAAGAGGGGTTGTTCCCCAACGTGGGCAATGCCTACAACTCGGCCGATGCGCCTCTGTGGTTTGTGTGGACCCTCCAGCAGTTGGAGGAGCACTTGGGCCGCAAGAAGGTGTGGGAGCGATATGGTAAGTATGTTAAGGATGTGTTGGAGGCCTACCGCAGGGGTATTGGCGATGTTGTGAGAGTTCACGACAACGGTCTTGTGTGGGCTTCGCACCCGCAGTATGCAATCACTTGGATGGACGCTTGCGTGGACGGCAAGCCCGTAACCCCGAGGACCGGCTATCAGGTGGAAATCAATGCACTGTGGTACAACGCAGTGTGCTACGCGCTGGATTGTGCCAAGGCAGCCAAGGACAAAGAGTTTGTGGCCGAGTGGAAGGAGTTGCCCGAGAAGACCAAAGTGAGCTTCCTGGAGAAATTCTGGTTGCAGGAGGGCTACTTGGCCGACTATGTGGATGGCGAGGGTGCCAACACCTTCATCCGTCCCAACCAGATTATCGCCTGCTCGATGAACTACAAGATGCTCTCGCTCGTGCAGCAGGAGGCCGTGGCAGATGTGGTTAAGCGACACCTGCTCACCCCCAAAGGTCTGCGCACCCTCTCGCCCCGCAACCCGCTCTA
Source organism: Tidjanibacter sp. (assembly GCA_017503465.1). Lineage (GTDB taxonomy): Bacteria > Bacteroidota > Bacteroidia > Bacteroidales > Rikenellaceae > Tidjanibacter. The sequence goes on from JAFVSY010000054.1 coordinate 10,025, forward strand.
CAAGGGCCGCTATGGTGGCAGCCAAAGGGATAGGGATGAGGCCTACCACCAAGGTACCGTGTGGGTGTGGCCGTTGGAGCACTACGTGAAGGCTAAGTTCGACGTGCAGGGCGAAGGCTTCCTCTACAAGGCGGAGGAAATCCTGGAGAACTTCGAGGAGGATATGAGCCAAAACGGCATCGGTTCCATCTCGGAGATTTACGAGGCCGACCCGCCACACGAGGCCCGAGGTTCCATCTCGCAGGCTTGGAGTGTGGGTGCAGTGTTGAGGATTGCACAGATGATAAAGAAGTACAAAAAAGCAAAATAGAGTCGCTATATGAGAGTTTTAATGTTCGGATGGGAGTTTCCTCCCCACATTGCAGGTGGTCTTGGTACGGCTTGCTATGGTCTGACTCGCGGTCTGGCCCGAAATGGTGTGGAGGTGATTTTTGTGGTCCCGAAGGCCTATGGCGATGAGGACCAGAGGTTTATCAGAGTTGTCAATGCGAGCGATGTGGATGCCATCTATCGCAGCGGAGATGCCGACAGCGACATCTGGCGACACGTTAAGTTTATGGAGATTAACTCCAATATGGTACCCTACATTTCGCCCGAGCAGTGGGAGCAGGAGCGCAGCCGCAGTGAGAAGGTTGGCACTCTGCACCACGATGGCGATGTGTGGAGAGAGCGCTACAACTTCTCCGGAAAGTATGGTGCCAACCTGTTGGAGGAGGTTGCAAGGTATGCAGTGGTGGCACGTCAGGTGGCCATTGAGCTGGAGGGGCAGTTTGATGTCATCCACGCCCACGATTGGCTCACCTACTACGCCGGTATTGCCGCCAAAGAGGTGTCGGGCAAACCGCTGGTGGTGCATATGCACGCCACGGAGTTTGACCGCAGTGGTGAGAATATCAACACGCAGACCTACGCTATTGAGCGTGGAGGTATGGAGGCTGCCGACTTGGTTATGGCAGTGAGCAACCTCACGCGTAATATTGTTATCAACAAGTATGGAATTCCGGCCGAGAAGGTTATGACCGTTCACAACGCTGTGCGCTTCGCCGAGGGCAACCAGGAGGAAGAGGAGCGTGGCGTGAAGGACAAGATTGTTACCTTCCTCGGACGTATCACCTACCAGAAGGGCCCCGACTACTTTGTGGAGGCGGCCGCCAAGGTGCTCAAGAGGACCAAGAATGTGAGGTTTGTGATGGCAGGTAGTGGCGATATGATGAACCACGTTATCCGCCGTGTGGCAAGGCTCGGCATTGCCGACAAGTTCCACTTCACAGGCTTCCTTCGCGGTGCCGATGTGCAGAAGATGTTTGCGTTGAGCGACGTCTATGTGATGCCTTCGGTGAGCGAGCCCTTCGGTATTTCGCCCCTGGAGGCTATGAAGTCCAACGTGCCCACCATCATCAGTAAGCAATCGGGTGTGGCCGAGGTGCTGGACTACGCTGTGAAGGTGGACTACTGGGACGTGGACGCAATGGCCGATGCCATCTATGGTCTGGTTACCTACCCCGCATTGGGCGAACTCTTCGCTCGCAAGGGCTTGGAGGAGGTTACGGGCCTCAAGTGGAACAACGCCGCAGCCAAAATCAAAGAGGGATACGAGCGAGTAATCAGGGAGCAGGAGGCCAAACAACAGTAGGCCCTACGAAATTCCCAGCGGATTGCGCAACTCGCACACCTTCCAACGGATAATAACAATATTTAGCAAAAAAGAGAAAAACACACAAAAAGATATGAAAACAGTTTGTTTGTACTTTCAGGTTCATCAACCATTGAGGCTCAAGACATACAGGTTTTTCAATATGGGCAAAGACCACAACTACCTGGATGTTAGTGCCAACCGTTCCATTATGCAGCGCGTGGCAGCTGAGTGCTACCTGCCAATGAACAACCTCCTTCTGAAACTCATCCGTGAGAACGAAGGTCGTTTCAAAGTAACCTTCTCCATCTCCGGCCTTGCCATTGAGCAGTTCCGTAGCTACACTCCCGATGTGCTCGACAGCTTCCGCGAGTTGGCCAAGACGGGCTGTGTGGAGTTCCTCGCCGAGACCTACTCCCACTCGCTCTCTTCGCTCATTTCACCCGAGGAGTTCAAAAAAGAGGTTGATGCCCACATCGCGCTGATGCAGAGCGAGTTCGGCTACACCCCCACCTCCTTCCGCAACACCGAGCTTATCTACTCCGACTCCATTGGCGAGCAGGTGGCCGCAATGGGCTTCAGGGCTATGCTGGCCGAGGGTGCCCGCCACGTGTTGGGTTGGAAGAGCCCCAACTTTGTCTATGCCAACGCACTTGACCAGAAGTTGCGCCTGCTGTTGCGTAACTACAAACTCTCCGACGACATCGCCTTCCGCTTCTCCAACCAAGGTTGGGGCGAGTGGCCTCTGACCGCCGACAAGTATGCAGGTTGGATTGCCGACGACAACACCACCGGTGAGGTTATCAACCTCTTTATGGACTACGAGACCTTTGGCGAGCACCAGAAGGCCGCTTCGGGCATCTTCGGCTTCGTGGAGGCTCTGCCCGCCGCAATGCTCTCCACCGGCAAGTTGGAGTTTGCAACCGTGACCGAGAGTGCCGCTGCCCACCAGCCCACAGGCGTTCTCTACTGCCTCCACCCAATGTCGTGGGCAGACGAGGAGAGGGACATCACCGCTTGGTTGGGTAATGAGCTCCAGAACGAGGCCTTCAGGAAACTCTATGGCTTGCAGGAGAAGGTCAATGCGCTCAACTCCAAAGATTTCAACTACGTGTGGAACTTTATGAAAGCCTCCGACCACTTCTACTATATGGCAACCAAGTGGTTCTCCGATGGCGATGTACACAGCTACTTCAACCCCTACGATTCGGCCTACTCGGCGTTCATCAACTATATGAACGTGTTGAGCGACTTCGACATCGAACTCGAGAAGGCACTGGCCGAGCAGGGCACCGAGGTTAGCCCCAAAGCAGAGGAGCCTGCTCCCAAAAAGGTAGCAAAGGCAGCAGCCCCCAAGAAAGCCGCAGCCCCCAAGAAGGCTACCGCTACGAAGAAGGCCCCTGCGACCAAAAAGGCAGCCGCTGCAAAGAAGTAGCCGACCGGCAAACGTGAGGTTTGTGGAAATGGCGCAACTGCAAACCGGCTATTAGCAACAGGTTATTATTGTGCCATTTTCGCGAAACTTTCGTTAAAATCAGAGCGAGGAGGACGACCACTGCGGCCGCCCTCCTCGCTTATTATATAATAGGTGCTCCGCTAATAGAGCAGAGAGTAAAGAGTAATTAGTAAAGAGTAATTAGTAAATATTTTTTTTATCGCACCCAAAGCGGCAGAGCCGCCCACTTTTGTTTTCGCCCGACACCCTTGGCGGACTAGATTACCTCGCTACGAGCCACGCGAGGTGGCTCTTCGCTCGGTGATCGTAGGTTGTGGCTCCCAAACAAAGCAAAAGCCTCTCCTTGCAAGCAAGGACTTTTGTGCCACAAAGCCCGCAAACGTGCAAGCACGAGCGGGCTTTATAACACAAAAGCCTCCAATCTTTCGATTGAAGGCTTTTGCTTTGCTTTGTCGGGGTGACTAGATTGGCTACTCGGCAGACGCCGGTCTGCCTCGCTCACGCCTTTCACGTTTTCCCTTTATGGGCTGCACAAAGTTTATCCCAAAGCGGCAGAGCCGCCCACTTTTGTTTTCGCCCCACCATCGCTCTGCTTGCAAGCAATCTTCGCTTGGGTGGGGACAAAAACAAAAGCCTGCAATTTCTTGCAGGCTTTTGTGCTAAACTTTGTCGGGGTGACTAGATTCGAACTAGCGACACCACGCCCCCCAGACGTGTACTCTAACCGGGCTGAGCTACACCCCGAACTATCCGAAACGGTCACTGGGGAATTTGTCTACCGTTTTCGGACTGCAAAGATAAGCACATTTTTCAAAAAACAAAATCATTTTTGCAAAAAAATGTTTTTTTCTTTGGCCGGATGGTTGTCATATGCAGGTCTTCATAGGGAGAATTCCAAGAGGCTTGCGAAACTCACGTAGTTTAAGGACCCCAAGGCGTAGAGGACAACAACCACAAACAGGCTGTGTCTGCAATTTACCATTACGTTAATTTTGTGGCTGTGGGATAGAGGTTTGGCCCCTTTTTAGTACCTTTGGGGCGGATTTAATTGAGGAAATGATGTCAAAGAAAGACAAGACGCGTGGCGCAAAGGGTGCCACCAAAGCAGGAGCAAAGGGCTCCACAAGAGGCACACACAGGGACCGTGCCGCAATAATTATGCAACTCTTCAGGGCTTTCCCAAGCCGCAAGTTCGCCCTCAAAACACTCGCCGCACAGAGCGGTGGGGCCGACCGAGAAGGGCGTTATCAGACCAAAGAAATCATCCGACAGATGGTGGAGCAGGGGGTGGTGGAGCAGACCGCCTCGTCCACGTTCCGCCTGGCCGCAAAGGCCCTGCCTTCGCTCACCGGCACCGTGCAGATGCTTGCATCGGGTAGTGCCTACGTGGTGGTGGAGGGTGTGGACAAGGATATCTTCGTGGACAAGCGCAACACCGCACGTGCGCTCGATGGCGACACCGTGAAGGTGGCAATCACACGTCGTCGCTCCTCGGGCGACCCCGAGGGGCAAATTGTGGAGGTGGTGGCTCGTGCCGAGCGCAACTATGTGGGCACCGTAGAGAAAACACGCACCCACGCCTTTGTGCGCATAACCTCCAAGAATATGCCCGTGGACATCTTCATCGACACCGCCGAGGCCAAGAGGCTCCACGATGGCGACCGTGTGGTGGTGACTGTAGACCATTGGTTGCCCGAAAGCAAGTGCCCCACGGGTAGGATTATCGACATTCTTGGGCAGGAGGGCGACAACAACGCCGAGATGCACGCCATACTTGCCGAGTTCAACCTCCCCTACACATTCCCCGAGGAGGTCAATGAGGCCGCCAACCGCATAAGCGACAAAATCACATCGGCCGAGGTGGAGCGCAGGAGGGATATGCGCAGTGTGACCACCTTCACCATAGACCCCGCCGATGCCAAGGACTTCGACGATGCGCTCTCGTTCCGCACCTTGGGCGAGGGACGCTATGAGGTGGGTGTACACATTGCCGACGTTACCCACTACGTGACCGAGGACTCGCTCGTGGAGCAGGAGGCAAGGGAGAGGGCTACAAGTGTCTACCTTGTGGACCGCACCATACCGATGTTGCCCGAGAGGCTCTCAAATGGGCTCTGTTCGCTCCGCCCCAACGAGGAGAAGCTCTGCTTCTCGGTGGTCTTTGAGATGGACTCCGAGGCCAATATTGTGCGCCATTGGATTGGTCGCACCGTCATCTGCTCCAACCGTCGCTTTACCTACGAGGAGGCGCAGGAGATTATTGAGGGTGCCGAGGGCAATTACAAGGCCGAAATACTCACACTCAACTCTCTGGCTCGCAAGTTGCGCTCCGAGAGGTTTGCCGCAGGCTCCATAGCCTTTGAGCGCGAGGAGGCCAAGTTCCGCCTTGATGCGCAGGGCAAGCCCCTGGGTGTCTACTTCAAGGTGCAAAAAGAGGCCAACCAACTCATTGAGGAGTTTATGCTGCTGGCCAACCGCACTGTGGCTGCCTTTGTGGGTGAGAAGAAGAATAAAAAGGGTGAGGCCAAGACCTTTGTCTACCGTGTGCACGAAAAGCCCGACCCCGAAAAACTCGACCGCTTTGCCAACTTCATACTCAAGTTTGGCTACTACTTCGACGCACGTCGTGGCAAGGCCGTGGCCCAGCAACTCAATTCGCTGATGAGCCAAATCAAGGGCAAGAGCGAGGAGAATGTGGTCTCCATACTTGCCGTGCGCACGATGCAGAAGGCCTATTACAGCACCGAAAACCTTGGCCACTACGGCCTTGCATTTCCTTTCTACTCCCACTTCACATCGCCCATCCGCCGTTATCCCGATATGATGGTACACCGACTGCTGGCCCACTACCTCGAGGGTGGCAATTCGGTGGACAAGGAGGCCATAGATGAACTCTGCGAGCACTCCAGCGATATGGAGGTGAGGGCTGCCGAGGCCGAGAGGGCTTCGGTGAAGTACAAGATGGTGGAGTTTATGACCGAGCGCATTGGCGAGGAGTTTGAGGGCTCCATCAGTGGAGTTACCGACTGGGGTATCTTCGTGGAGTTGGAGGATACACACATCGAGGGTATGGTTTCGTTGCGTGATTTGGGGCAGGAGTTCTTCTACTTTGATGAGGAGGAGTATGCTGCCATTGGTAGTCGCACGGGGCGCAAGTTTGTGCTGGGCGATAGGGTGCGCATCAAGGTTAAGAGTGCCGACCTGCGCCTGAAGCAACTCGACTTCGATATGGTGGGTTCCTATGATACCAAAGGGGTCTTGTGGCCTGTGGAGAACGCCACTCCCTCCGAGCCGCAGGGGCTCTACTCCAAGCGCGGATTTCGCACCAGGGCGAGAAGATAGAGAGGGCTTGCCGAGTTGTGCTCAAAACGCCCCGCATAGGGGAGGGGAGTGTAGACTATCGGTTGTCAGCCCCACCCATTGAGTTAATTCATTTGTGTGGCAAATCATATAATCCAAGGCACAGGTAACAACCGAGTGTTGTGGATAGACAACAATAAAAGCAGGGCGTTCCGCTACGGAACGCCCTGCTCTCTTGTCGCACACCCATAGTGTGCGCCTATCGTGTTGCTCAATATTAGAGCAGACCAGCCAACTCAATGTCGTTTGCAGCCTGTGCCTTCAACTCGGGCTTGGCAGCGATAGCAGCGTTGAGGAACTTGGTAGCCTCGGTGGTGTTACCCTCGCGGTTGGCGATGATAGCACGGAGGTAGTCTGCATCTGCACCCTTAACCTCTGCAATTGCAGCCTTAGCAGCAGCGATGTTGTTGTCGCACAACTCTGCAACAGCCAAGTTGTAGCCGGTCAGGTTAGCCTTAGCCTCCTGGTAGTTACCCTCTGCCAATGCGATTGCGCCAAGGTGAGCCTTAGCAGCCTCGTTCTGTGCGTTAGCAAGGAGTTTCTTAGCAGCCTCGATGTCGCCGGCAGCAAGAGCAGCAGCAGCCTGGTTGTTTACGATAACCTCGCAACCCTCGGCAGCCTTAGCAGCTTTAGCAAAGTTTGCCTGTGCACCCTTAACATCACCGGTGTAAGCCTGCATTACAGCAGCGTTGTTGTATGCGCGAGCATCGCCGTAGGTGTTGGCAGCCAACTCATAGATAGCGAGCTTAGCAGCAGCGTCGTTGGTGAGGGTAGCAGCGTAGAGCATATGCTCAACGTCAAGTTTGGTGTCGCCGGCAACGGCAGCAGCCAAAATCTCCTCGTCGGTCAGACCAGCGTAGGTAGCATCAACAGTGAAGCGGGTGCGACGCAACTGGGGAAGAATCTCCTCGGCCAACACTTTGAACACTGCGGTCATATTCTGAATCTCCTGGTCACGCTCAACGGGCGACTGGTACATCTCCAGAACGTTGAGGATAAGGTCTTTGTCCTCGATGTCGGAGTTCTGAACCAAAGTCTTGAAGCCGTCCCAGTCCTCGCCATAGGAAGCGATTTCGTAGGTCAGACCCTCAACATCTTTGAGCTGTTTAGCCATAGCCTTCTGACCGGTTTTGCTACGCTGTGCCGAGAGTTTGTCGTTGAATTTCTCGGGACCATCGGGCGAAGCGTAACCGCTTGCGTAAACCTTACCAAGGGTGGTGCGGTCTGCGGTCGAGTTGGCAGCAACGAACTCTTTGAACAGAGCGATAGACTCCTGTTTGAGCTGAGCCTTGCGAACAACCGAGCTGTTGATGAGGTAGTGAATCTCAGCCTCAGCAGTGGTGGTCGAGCTACGCTGGAAGTTGGCCTCCAACAGAGTGTAGCTGCCATTGTTGCCTGCGTAAACGGTGTTGCCCTCGATGCTGTTGTCGTTAGCATCCTGTGCGGCAGCCTGGCCGATACCCTTTGCGAGGTTCTGGATTGCGCTCACACCCTTTGCAGCTGCGATGGCAGCAACGGGAACGAAGTCTGCGGTCTCTTTGCACTCGTCGAAGCATTTAGCCTCGATGCGGAGTTCGAGAGTACCAACAACGGCTTTGTTCAAGGGGAACACAACGTTCTGGGTGTAGGAACCACCCTCGAAGCGGCTGATGGCGGTGTAGTTACCTACAACGTCCTCGCCCTGTACGAATTTGGGAGTACCTGCAACCTCACCGCCCTCGTAAACCAACACGGGAGTAATCTTCAAGATTGTCTCGGCGTTGAAGTAGTTCTCGGGGAAACTAACGGTGATGTCGGCAGTTACGTTAGAACCCTTGAGGGTAAGAACCTCGGGTACGCAAGTTACCTGAATCTGGTCCTGCTTCTTCTGCATCTTCTCGTAGCACTCGCTACAACCAACCAGCATAGTGGCGGCCAACGAAAGAACAAGACCTACTGTTGCAAATCTTTTCATAGTAATTTGTGTGTTAAAAGTTATTGTTTTTATTCTGTTTTCGCTCTATTTCTTTCTACTCTTTGCGGCGTTTTTGTGTCCGCAAAATCGCAGTAGTGAACTCCGGTTTTCACCGAACTTACACTACTACGACTAACAAAAGTAAAAATAAAATTTATTCTACACAACTTTTATGTAAAAAATTGGTGCAAAACCCTATTTTTTACCCTCTTTGCGAGGACCGCGGTGGTCGTTCCTGCGGTCGCCCTTGGGGCGTGCGGGCCTCTCCTCGGGCTCCACATAACCCTCGGGTTTGGGCAGCAACACCTTCCTCGAAAGTTTCAGCTTGCCGGTCTTGGGGTCGGAACCAATGAGCTTAACCTCAAGCATATCGCCCTCTTTCAGGCCGGTCTCCTCCATTGTCTCAAACCTCTTGTAGTCAATCTCCGAGATGTGCAACAGAGCGTCCTTACCGGGAAGAATCTCAATAAATGCACCAAAGGCAACGATGGAACGGATTTTTCCGTTGTAAACCTCGCCAACCTCGGGAACGGCTACGATGCCATTGATGCGTGCCAAGGCAGCATCCATACCCTCTTTGTCCACACCGAAGATATCAACAATACCCTTGCCATCCTTCTCGGTGATGGTGATGGTGGTACCGGTGGTCTTCTGGATGTCCTGAATGGTCTCGCCACCCTTGCCGATAACAGCACCGATGGAGTCCTGAGGAATGATAATCTGAACGATGCGGGGCACGAAGGGACGGAAGTCCTCCCTGGGCTCGGCGATGCACTCGGTCAGCTTGCCAAGGATGTGCAACCTGCCCTGACGAGCCTGCTCCAATGCTTTGGCCAGCACCTCATACGACAGACCGTCAACCTTGATATCCATCTGGGTTGCGGTGATACCGTCGGCGGTACCGGTAACCTTGAAGTCCATATCGCCCAAGTGGTCCTCATCACCGAGGATGTCCGAAAGAACGGCATACCTGTCGCCCTCCGAAATCAGACCCATAGCGATACCCGACACGGGTTTTTTCAACTTCAGACCGGAGTCCATAAGAGCCAGAGTACCTGCGCAAACGGTTGCCATCGAAGAGGAACCGTTCGACTCCAGAATGTCGCTCACTACCCTCACTGCATAGGGGTTCTCCTCGCCCACGGGAACCATAGGTTTGAGAGCCCTCCAAGCCAAGTTACCGTGGCCAATCTCCCTACGCGAAAGGCTCCTTGCGGGCCTTGCCTCGCCGGTCGAGAAGGGAGGGAAGTTGTAGTGCAACACGAACTGCTCGCTACCCTGAGTGAGCACCTCGTCAATCATCTTCTCATCAAGTTTGGTGCCGAGGGTTACGGTGGTCATCGACTGGGTCTCACCACGGGTGAATACAGCCGAGCCGTGGGCGCAAGGCAACACGCCAACCTCACACCAGATGGGGCGAATCTCATCGGTCTTACGGCCGTCCAGACGCTTGCCCTCGTCGAGAATCATATTCCTCATAGCCTTCTTCATCACCTCGTCGTGGAAGTAGCGGTGAATCATACCCTTCTTCTCTTCCAACTCCTCCTCGGTGAACTGCTCGCAGAACTCTGCCTCCAGAGCATCGAAAGCGTCGCTACGCTCGTGCTTTGCGCTGCCGGCGGTAGCAATGGCGTAGGCCTTATCGTAGGTCTCGGCAACAACTTTTGCCTTCAGCTCCTCGTCGTTTACCTCGTGGCAATACTCCCTCTTGACATCCTTACCGAGCTCTTTTGCCAACTCAATCTGTGCCAAGCACTGGGGTTTGATGGCCTCGTGAGCGAACTTGATAGCCTCGAGCATATCTGCCTCGCTAACCTCTTTCATCTCGCCCTCCACCATCAGAATGTTGTCGTAGGTAGCACCAACAATCAGGTCGATGTCGGCATCGGCATTCTGCTCAAAGGTGGGGTTAATCATCAACTGACCATTCACGCGGGCAACCCTAACCTCCGAAATGGGGCACTCAAAGGGAATGTCCGAAACGGCCAATGCAGCCGATGCGGCCAAACCTGCCAATGCATCGGGCTGAATATCTTTGGCAGCCGAAATGAGCGTTACGTTCACAAACACCTCGGCGTGGTAGTTCGAGGGGAACAGGGGGCGCAGTGCGCGGTCGATGAGCCTCGAAACCAAAATCTCGCTATCGCTGGGCCTTGCCTCACGTTTGAGGAAGCCACCGGGGTAGCGGCCTGCTGCGGCGTACTTCTCACGGTACTCTACCGACAGGGGCATAAAGTCGCAATCATCTTTTGCATCTTTTGCTGCTACCACAGTTGCGAGCAGCATTGTGTCACCTTGCTGAACGATTACCGAACCGTCAGCCTGTTTGGCATACTTGCCAGTCGAAATGGTAATCTCGCGCTCCTCATCGAGGCGGATAACCTTCTTTACTTCGTTGTACAACATCTTTGTTTTCTTTATTGTTTCATCCAATTGGTTTGCATCCAAAAACGGTCCTTTTTCAGTGCCCGAAAAGCCCTCAAAAAGGCACCCGCTTAACGTAAAGCAAAGGCAAGCCCCACTTTTGGAACATTGCCTTTGCTATTACTTTTCTTCTCTCCGAGCGACTATTTACGGATACCGAGAGCTTTGATGATAGCCCTGTAACGCTCAATGTCTACTCGTTTGAGATAATCGAGCAACTTACGACGTTTACCAACCAAACGCAACAGCGCACGCTGTGTGCCGTAGTCGTGGCGGTTCTGTTTCATGTGCTCGGTAAGGTGGTTGATACGGTAGGTAAAAAGTGCAACCTGACTCTCAGGCGAACCAGTGTCCACTTTCGAAGCACCGTACTGGCCGAAAAGCTCCTGCTTTTTCTCTGAATCCAAATAACTCATTGTGTTAAAATTTTTGTTATTGTTCCACTTTACGACGAATTTGCCTTATCAAATCTCGCCAAAGCGTGCGCAAAAGTACGCATAAAATTCAAAATTCAAA
>JAFVSY010000055.1 GCA_017503465.1 Tidjanibacter sp.
ATAATACCAATCAAACCTGCCATTGCGATACCGCCAATGCCGATAGGGCGACCATACGCCTGGAACAACTCCATTGCACTCATCGAAGCCGCCTCTGCCGATGCGTAGCCCACAAGTGGCACTATCACAAACCACACAAGGCACGAGCCTGCGGTGATGATTACGGCATACTTCAAGCCGATGATATAACCCAAACCGAGCAGGGTTGCACCCGTATTCATCGAGAACTCCACCTTGAACTTATCCGCTACGGCAACGCCCCAAGCGGTCATCTTTGTAGAGATGTTCTCCGCCCAAGCGCCAAACGATGAAACGGCAAAGTCATACAATCCGCCGAGTACTCCCGCAATAGCGAGCAACTTGGTCTGCTTGCCACCCTTCTCGCCCGAAACAAGCACCTCTGTAGTTGCGGTAGCCTCAGGGAATGGGTACTTACCGTGCATATCCTTAACGAAGTATTTGCGGAATGGCACAAGCAGAACGATACCAAGCACACCTCCCAACAACGAGGAGAGGAATACCTGATAGAACTGCGCCTCCAAGCCGAGGATATAGAGTGCAGGGAGCGTGAAGATAGCACCTGCAACAATTACACCCGAAGATGCGCCAATCGACTGAATAATAACATTCTCGCCCAGCATACTGCGATTTTTGCCACGCAACGAGCCGAATCCTGCTGCCAAAATTGCGATAGGGATTGCAGCCTCGAATATCTGACCAACCTTCAAGCCGAGAAAGGCTGCCGCTGCCGAGAAGATAATAGCCATAACGACACCCATAGTCACCGAGTATGGCGTAGCCTCGGCAGGGGTGCTTTGTGCCGACATTATCGGCTGATACTCCTCGCCCGCCTTCAATTCACGATAGGCGTTTTCGGGGAGTGAAACACTCTTTTTTTCTTCCATTTAGTTATAAAATTTTAATTAGTTTTTCCAATGCTATCCCGCGCGAGCCTTTCAGTAATACAAGGCTATCGCTTATCGGGTTGTTTTCGAGTGCTGCCACCGCTTCGGCGGTTGTAGGGTAGAGCGCGTAGTTGGCTTGCAACTCCTCGCCAACTGCGACAAATGCCTTTGCGAACTCGCCACCTACCAAGATTATGCGCTCGGCTATGGTGTCTGCCTTGCGGAGAATTGTGCGGTGCGCCTCCTCACTCCACTCGCCAAGTTCGAGCATATCGCCCAGCAGTGCCACCTTGCGGGTAACACCCTCAGGCAGAGGCATCTTAGCGAAGTTATCGAGTGCTGCCTCCATACTCGACGGATTGGCATTATAGCAGTCGGCAATCACCACGTTGCGCTCGGTGCGTATCACCTGCGAGCGGTGAATTGTGGGTTGATACTCCGCCACCGCACTGCGCATCTGCTCCTGTTCCACCCCAAAGTGGGCACCCACAGCGGCGGCAGCGGCTATGTTGTAGAGGTTGTACTCTCCGGCAAGGTTACTCTTCCACCCCTCAACGGTCGCGGGCGAGTAGCCACTCCACTCCAACTTGGTGCGCTCCTCGGCCATTGTGGTAAGCACGCTGTCGGTGCTATTGACAAAGGCGCGGCCACCGTGCTCGGTGAGCCAATCGTACAACTCACCCTTAGCACGCCTTACGCCTGCCTCGCCACCAAAGCCGCCAAGGTGGGCACGACCAATGTTGGTGATGATGCCATAGTCGGGCTCGGCGATAGCGCACAGCGCGGCAATCTCGCCCACGCTGCTCGCACCCATCTCCACCACAGCCACCTCGTCGGCAGAGGAGAGCGAGAGGAGGGTGAGGGGTACGCCGATATGGTTGTTGAGGTTGCCTCGTGTGGCCGCCACACGATATTTGCGGGCCAGAATTGCGGCCAGCAACTCCTTGGTGGTGGTCTTACCGTTGGTGCCCGTCACTGCCACAACGGGGAGGCCGAGCGCACGTCGGTGCATACGCGCCAACTCTTGGAGGGTGGTGAGCACATCGTCAACCACAAAGTAGTTAGCACCATCGGGACACATCGAGGCATCATCTACCACTGCCATCACTGCACATTCGGCAATGGCCTGAGCAGCAAAGCGGTTGCCATCGAAGTTATCGCCACGCAGGGCGAAAAAGATAG
>JAFVSY010000007.1 GCA_017503465.1 Tidjanibacter sp.
GGGAAGCGTATTGACAGTAACTCGTCCTACGAACCAGCCATGCCACCGCTCGATGCACGGCTTGTACCGCGCACTCATCAACAATATGGTAGTGGGCGTTTCGAAAGGCTACGAGATTAAACAGGAGCTCGTAGGTGTAGGTTTCAAAGCAGAGGTTGATGGTCAGCTTCTGAAACTCTCTTTGGGTTATTCGCACGATATTTTCCTGATGTTGCCCGCCGAGGTTATGGCAGAGGTACAGCAGGAGAAGAAGGGCAACCCTATTCTCACTCTCCAGAGCATCGACAAGCAGCTTGTAGGTCAGGTTGCAGCAAAGATTCGCTCGTTCCGTAAGCCCGAGCCCTACAAAGGTAAAGGTATTAAGTTCATTGGTGAAACCCTGCGTCGTAAGGCTGGTAAGTCTGCTAACGCTAAATAGTAAACCCGCTTAGAAATTATGTCATTGAATAAAATTGAAAGAAGGGAGAGGATTAAGATGCGTATCCGCAAGGTAGTTGAGGGTACCGCACAGAGGCCTCGTATGACTGTATTCCGCAGCAACAAGCAGATTTATGTACAGTTTATTGACGACCTGAAAGGCGTAACTTTGGCTTCGGCTTCGTCGCTGGACAAAGAGATTGCCGAGCAGGCACAGAAGGTGAGTGGTATCGAGCAGGCCAAATTGGTTGGTAAGTTGGCAGCAGAGAAGGCTCTTGCAAAGGGCATCGAGGCAGTATCTTTCGACCGCAACGGCTACCTCTATCACGGACGAGTAAAAACATTGGCAGATGCCGCACGCGAAGGCGGACTTAAATTCTAAAGACAGCTATGGCAAACAGTAATATCAAAGTAAAAACTAGCGACCTCGAGCTGAAAGATAGGCTCGTAGCAATCAAGAGGGTTTCGAAAACCACAAAGGGTGGTCGCACAATGAGTTTCTCTGCCATTGTAGTTGTTGGTAACGAGGCAGGCGTTGTAGGCTACGGCCTTGGCAAAGCCAGCGAGGTACAGTCGGCAATCGCAAAAGGCGTTGAGGATGCAAAGAAGAACTTGGTGAAGATTCCCGTAATCAACGGCACAATTCCTCACTCGCAGGAGTTCCGCTACGGTGGTTCGGAGGTGCTGATGCGCCCCGCAGCCCCTGGTACCGGAGTTAAGGCAGGTGGTGCAATGCGTGTTGTGTTTGAGAGCGCAGGTATCCACAACATCCTTGCAAAGAGCAAAGGTTCATCGAACCCCCACAACTTGGTTAAGGCAACCGTAGGTGCTCTGATGGAGCTCCGCGATGCTGCCAGCGTAGCCCAGTTGCGTGGTATCTCTATGAATCAAGTATTTAACGGCTAATCAAGATAGAAGAAATGGCAAGATTGAAAATCACACAGGTAAAAAGTCGTATTGGTCAGACCAAAATCCAGTGCGCCAACTTGGACGCTCTCGGTCTGCACAAGGTGAACCAAACGGTTGAGCACGACGATTCGGCCATCATCCTCGGTATGATTAACAAGGTTAAACATCTGGTTAAGGTTGAGACCGTTAAATAATTAGTGAAGTAGAACAAAAACAAAAAAGTAAGAATAGCGATGAATTTAAGCAATCTTAAACCCGCAGCAGGCTCGACTCACCACGAGAAGAGGATTGGCCGCGGTCAGGGTTCGGGCCACGGTGGCACTTCCACACGTGGTCACAAGGGTGCACAGTCGCGCTCTGGCTACAGCCACAAGCTGGGCTTCGAGGGCGGTCAGATGCCTCTCCAACGCCGTATGCCCAAGTTTGGTTTCACCAACATCAAACGTGTTGAGTACAAACCCATCAACTTGGACACTCTGGAAGCATTGGCAGCAAACAAAAACATCACCGACATCAATGTTGAGACTCTCATCGAGGCTGGCTTCATTTCGAAGAACAACCGCGTGAAGATTCTTGGCAAGGGTGAGCTGACCAAAGCACTCAATGTAACCGCACACGCTTTCAGCCAGAGCGCAATTGCTGCAATCGAGGCTAAAGGCGGTAAGGTCGAGAAACTCTAATTCAATTACCAGAAAGAAAAGTTAAGCAATGAAACTTGTCGAAACCATTAAGAATATATTTAAGATTGAGGAGCTGCGTAAGAGGATTCTCTACACGCTTGGTCTTCTTCTTATCTATAGGTTCGGAAGTTTTGTGGTGATTCCCGGAATTAACCCCAACGCACTTGCTGCAATGGAGGGACAGGCTGCCGATGGTTTGATGGGCCTTTTGGACATCTTCTCGGGTGGTGCGTTCTCCAACGCTTCAATCTTTGCGTTGGGTGTTATGCCCTACATCTCGGCATCGATTATCGTGCAGTTGCTCGGTATCGTTGTTCCCTACTTCCAGAAATTGCAGAAGGAGGGTGAGAGTGGCCACCGCAAAATGAACCAAATCACAAGGTACTTGACCATTGTAGTGCTCTGCCTGCAAGGTCCTGCTTATCTTGCAAACCTGCACGCCCAAGCTCCTGGCGCATTCGTTATGGAGTACAACACGGCCTTCATCTTGACCGCATTGATAGTTCTGATTGCCGGAACTATGTTTGTGATGTGGTTGGGCGAGAAGATTACCGACAAGGGCATTGGTAACGGTATTTCGCTGATCATTATGATTGGTATCGTGGCTCGTCTGCCCCACGCCCTGTTGGCAGAGTTGGATGCCAGGACTAATGCCGCTACCGGTGGTTGGGTAATGTTGGTTGTTGAGTTTGTGTTGCTGTACCTCATCTTTATGGCAGCCATCGCACTCGTGCAGGCTACCCGCAAGATTCCCGTACAGTATGCAAAACGCATCGTTGGCAACAAACAGTATGGTGGTGTGCGCCAGTACATCCCCTTGAAAATCAATGCCGCAAACGTGATGCCTATCATCTTTGCACAGGCACTGATGTTCATTCCTATGCTGTTTGGTAACTGGGAGGCAACTCGTGGTATCGCCGCTGCGTTCAACAACTACACAGGTTTCTGGTACAACTTCACATTTGCACTGTTGGTATTTGCGTTTACCTACTTCTACACTGCAATTATTGTGAACCCCCAAATGATGGCCGATGACCTCAAACGCAACGGTGGCTTCATCCCCGGTGTTAAACCCGGTAAGGAGACCACTCGCTACATCGACACCATTATGACAAGAATTACCCTTCCCGGTTCTATCTTCTTGGCTATCGTGGCTATCCTGCCCGCATTTGCCGAGATGCTCGGAATCAACCGTCAGTTTGCGCTCTTCTTCGGAGGTACTTCGCTGCTGATTTTGGTGGGTGTGGTTCTTGACACTCTCCGTCAGATTGAGAGTTACCTGTTGCTCCGCCACTACGATGGTCTGATGAAGACCGGTCGTATCAAAGGTCGTTAGGGTAGCGGGAACGCTCAATAGGCTTTGAACAAAAGAGTTCTTACAGAGAGATATGATAAATATCTATACACAGGAAGAGGTCGAGCTGCTGCGTGAGAATAATCTCTTGGTGAGCAAAACGCTTGCAGAGGTGGGCAAGAACATCAGGCCGGGTGTTACGACACTTGAGCTGGATAGGATTGCCGAGGATTTTATCCGTTCTCACGGAGCAGTTCCGGGCTTCCTTGGCTACGGTGGATTTCCCAACACGCTGTGTGTGTCGGTGAATGAAAACGTGGTACACGGAATACCGTCTGACTATGTCCTCAAAGAGGGCGACGTTGTGTCGGTGGACTGCGGCACCATTTTGAAGGGTTTCTATGGCGACTCGGCCTACACCTTTGCGGTGGGGGAGATTGCTCCGGAGGTGGAGCAGCTCTTGAGAGTTACCAAGGAGTCGTTGCAGAAGGGTGCAGAGCAGGCAGTTGCAGGCAATAGGGTTGGCGACATCTCATTTGCGGTGCAACAACACGCCGAACACTATGGCTACGGAGTGGTCAGGGAGTTGGTGGGTCACGGCTTGGGCAGGAAGATGCACGAGTCGCCCGAAGTTCCCAACTACGGCCGAAGAGGCACAGGCCCCTTGTTGAAACAGGGTATGGTCATCTGCATTGAGCCGATGATCAATATGGGGTCGAAGAACGTGGTCTTTGAGAGGGACGGCTGGACAGTGCGCACGAGAGATAGGAAACCTTCGGCCCACTTCGAGTATGCGGTGGCAATACGCAATGGCGAGGTGGATGTACTGACCGATTTCGGTATCATTGAGGAGGCAATAGGTCTGCGTAAGTGATTGAGAATTTGGCGGAACAAAGAATTTTTACTATCTTTGCGCGCTAAACAGAAAAAAGGAATTTCAGAACTTAACAAAAACAAAGAACTCTATGGCAAAGCAAGCTGCTATTGAAAAGGACGGAACCATTGTGGAGGCGTTGAGCAATGCGATGTTTCGCGTTGAGTTGGACAACGGCCACGTGATTACCGCCCACATTTCGGGAAAGATGAGATTGCACTACATCAAAATCCTTCCCGGTGACAAAGTAAAGGTTGAAATGTCGCCCTACGATTTGACCAAGGGCCGCATCTCATTCCGTTACAAATAATCCCCCGGCCGAAGCAAAGGTGCCCAAGAGTACAGGGTGTTGCTAAAGGAGGTCGCAGGTGGCGCAGAGAGAGTAAGACGCTGGTTGCGGCGGTCCGAGCAAAGAGTTGCAGAAGGAGGTTGCAGGTGGCGTGGAGAAAGTAAGACGCTGGTTGCGATGGTCCGAGCAAAGAGTTGCAGATGGAGGTTGCAGGTGGCGTGGAGAAAGAAATGCGCTGATTGCGATGGTCTGAGCAAAGAGAAAAAAGTTGCCGGAGATTGCAAGTGGCGCGTAGAAAGTGAAAGCGCCGGTTGCGATGCTCGGAGCAAAAGAGAATGAGCGACAGCCGCTACTGTTGGTTTAGTTAAAAAACCTTTCGGCGAAAATGGGATTATGCCACACAAACAAAACTAATTAAACAAAAGGCTTTTCAAAGATGAAAGTTAGAGCATCAATTAAGAAAAGAAGCGAGGATTGCAAAATCGTAAAGCGTGGCAACCACCTCTATGTAATTTGCAAGAAGAATCCTAAATTCAAAATGCGCCAAAAGTAATTAACAAGAAAACAGAAAAAGATTTATTATGGCACGTATAGTAGGTGTAGATTTACCCAAAAATAAAAGGGGCGAGATAGGTTTGACCTATATCTATGGTATCGGTCGCAGCACCGCTCGCAAAATTCTTGATATGGCCGGCATCGACTACAACACCAAGGTTGATGCGTGGACCGATGAGCAGGTAGGTGCTATCCGTAATGCTATCGCAGAGAGCGGTATCAAAGTGGAGGGTGAGTGCCGTTCGCTCGTACAACTCAACATCAAACGACTGATGGATATCGGTTGCTACCGTGGTATCCGTCACCGTATGGGTCTTCCCGTTCGTGGTCAGAGCACCAAGAACAACGCACGTACTCGCAAGGGTAAGAAGAAGACTGTAGCTAACAAGAAAAAAGCAACCAAATAATTAAGTAGAGAGTTATGGCAAAGAAACCAGGAACAGTTAAGAAACGCGTTGTTAAGGTTGATGCAGTCGGTATGGCATTTGTACACTCGACTTTCAACAACGTAATTATTACCATTACCAACGGTGTTGGTGAGGTTATCAGCTGGAGCTCGGCAGGTAAGATGGGCTTCCGCGGTTCGAAGAAGAACACTCCCTACGCAGCACAGACTGCCGCCGCAGACTGCGCAAAGGTTGCTTACGACTTGGGCTTGCGCAAGGTGAAAGTATATGTTAAAGGTCCCGGTCAGGGTCGTGAGTCGGCAATCCGCACCATCCACGGCGCTGGCATCGAGGTAATGGAGATCATCGACGTTACTCCGCTGCCTCACAACGGTTGCCGCGCTCCTAACCGTCGCCGCGTATAATTGCGGAGTCAGATTAGTGGCTTAAAGTTTTTATTAACACTTATTAAAAGAGAAAAAAACCTATGGCAAGATATATAGGACCCAAAAGTAAAATTGCTCGTAAGTTTGGCGAGCCTATTTTCGGTGCAGACAAAGTTCTTGAGAAGAAGAACTACCCTGCTGGACAGCACGGTCTGAACCGCAAACGTAAGAAAGTTTCGGAGTATGGCGTTCAGCTCAACGAGAAACAGAAAGCAAAAAGCACCTATGGCTTGTTGGAGCGTCAGTTCCACAACGCATTTGACCACGCCGCTGCAATGGGTGGTATCACCGGTGAGAACTTGCTGAAGCTGCTCGAGAGCCGCTTGGACAACGTGGTATACCGCCTTGGTATCGCTCCCACCCGTGCTGCTGCACGTCAGTTGGTGTCGCACCGCCACATCACCGTAAACGGTAGTGTTGTTAACATTCCTTCGTACAGCCTCAAGGCTGGCGATGTTGTTGCTGTTCGCGAGAAATCGAAGAGCTTGGAGGCTATCGTTGAGTGCGTAGCCGGCCGCCGCAACCAGTACAGCTGGTTGGAGTGGAATGCCGAGACTCTGACCGGTAAGTTCCTGCAGCGTCCCGAGCGCGAGGATATTCCCGAGAACATCAAAGAGCAACTTATCGTTGAGTTGTACTCGAAATAGTAGTACTTAACACAATCGTAAAACTAAAAAGTAATTATGGCAATTTTAGCATTCCAGAAACCCGAGAAGGTTATTATGCTTGAATCGACCTCCACTTTCGGAAAGTTTGAATTCCGTCCGTTGGAGCCCGGATTCGGTATGACCATCGGTAATGCTTTGCGCCGTGTGTTGCTCTCCTCGCTGGAGGGTTACGCCATCACGACCGTGAAGATCGCCGGTGTAGACCACGAGTTTGCAGCCATCCCCGGAGTTATGGAAGGAATGATTGACATTGTGCTGAACCTCAAGCAGGTGCGTTTCATCCGCACCGTTGAGAGCGCAGACTCGGAGAAGGTGGTGATTAACGTCGCCGGCCAGACCGAGCTCACCGCAGGCTACATTTCGAACTTCCTGACAAACTTCAAAGTGTTGAACCCCGAGTTGGTTATCTGCCACTTGACCCCCGAGACCAAGCTCAACATTGAGCTGACCATCAACAAGGGCCGTGGTTTTGTACCCGCAGAGGAGAACCGTCCTGTAGACGCAGAGTTCGGCCTGCTCCCCATCGACTCGATTCACACTCCTATCATCAATGTTAAGTACTCGGTTGAGCCCTATCGTGTTGAGCAGAAAACTGACTACGATAAACTCAACCTCGAGGTAACAACTAATGGTTCGATACACCCGAAGGAGGCCCTCAAAGAGGCTGCCAAGATTCTCATCCACCACTTGATGCTCTTCTCGGACGAGAAGATTACGCTCAATATGGAGGAGACCACACAGGCAGAGGAGTTTGACGAGAGCGTATTGCATATGCGCCAGCTCTTGAAGACCAAACTCTCTGACCAGGATTTGTCGGTGCGTGCACTCAACTGCTTGAAAGCAGCCGAGGTAGACACCATTGGCGACTTGGTACGTTACAACCGTAACGACCTGCTGAAGTTCCGCAACTTTGGTAAGAAATCGCTTACCGAGTTGGATGACCTTCTGGCATCTTTGAATCTCCACTTCGGAATGGACGTATCTGTTTATAAGTTGGACAAGGACTAACCACACAAAAAGAAACATTTAGACAATGAGACACAATAAGAAAGTTAACCACCTTGGCCGTCAGGCTTCGCACCGCAAAGCCCTGATGTCGAATATGGCCAGCAGCCTTATTCTCCACAAGCGTATCGAGACCACTGTGGCCAAGGCAAAGGCTCTGAAGAAATTTGTTGAGCCCCTGATTACCAAATCGAAAGAGGACACCACCCACCAGCGTCGTGTTGTTTTCAGCTACCTGAAGGATAAATATGCAACTGCAGAGTTGTTCCGCACTGTTGCACCTAAGATTGCTGACCGCCCCGGTGGTTACACTCGTATTCTCCACACCGGTTTCCGTCTGGGTGACGCTGCCGAGATGTGTATCATCGAGTTGGTAGACTTCAACGAGACCTATGTAGAGGGCGTAGCTCCCAAAGCAGCTCCCAAAACCCGTCGTAGCCGTGGCGCAAAGAAAGAGGCAGCCGTTGAGGATGCCGAGGTTGTAGCCGAGGGCGCAGAGGTTGCCGCAGAGGAGAAGAAACCCGCAGCCAAGAAACCTGCCGCAAAGAAGCCCGCAGCACCCAAAGCCCCCAAGGCAACTGCTGCCAAGACTTCGGGCGCAAAGGTAAAGGCTGTTAAGACCGGTGCTTCGAAGAAGGCTTAATGCTGACACATCGCACCTCATAAGTGGTGCATAAGTGAAAACGCCTCCAATCAAATGATTGGGGGCGTTTTTTGTGTTGTCTAACGTCTTTTTTAGGGAGTTTAAGGAGTGTAGGGCCTAATAGCATTTGAGAGCACCACCAAGTACCCCTCCCCTACGATAGGGGAGGTCGGGGGCGTCTGTGAAAGGGCAGAAAGGGCAGAAAGGGCAGAAAGGGCAGAAAGGGAGGATAGGGAGTGTAGGGAGAAGTTCCCTAAATTCCCTAAGCTCACTAACCTCCCTAAATTCACTAAACTCTATTAAAAAAAAGACGTTGGACGTTAGACGTTAGACCGCAAAAAAAGACAAGAACCCATCCCAACCTCAGGAAGCACCGCGAGGATGGGAGTACACTAAAAGTTTTTGGTTCCGCTTTTTTCAAAAAGCGGAGAAGAAAAGCGGAGAAGAAAAGCGGAGAAGAAAAGCGGAGAAGAAAATAGCAATAAACAAAAGGCAGAGGGGCTACAAGAGTCCTTCGGAGCGGAAGGAGAGTGAGCCCTTGGTGCTGATGATGATGTGGTCGAGCAGGGCGATGTCGAAGAGTTTGGCGCACTCTTGGAGTCGGGTGGTGAAGACCTTGTCTTGCTCGCTGGCTGCGGGGTTGCCCGAGGGGTGGTTGTGTACGAGGATGATGGATTGTGCCACCTGCTCCAGGGCTCGTTTGATTATGAGTTTGCAGTCGGCCACCAGCGAGGTGCTACCACCCACCGACACCTTGCGGCGTTCAATGATACGGTTGGCCGAACTCAGGTAGAGCACCCACATCTCTTCGTGTGGTAGTCCGGCCAATAGGGGTGTGAAGAGGGCCACGATGTCGGCACTGCTGGTGATGGTTTGCTGCTCTGCACCATCGGCCACGGCGGCCCTACGCCCCAACTCAAAGGCAGCGACAAGGCGTGCGGCCCCGTCCATACCCAGACCACCCACTTGGCGCAGTTCGCTCACCGACTTGTGGGCAAGGTCGGATATGCTGTGGGTGGCAACAATCTCCTCGGCCACATCCACGGCTTCACTGCCTTTTGCGGGTGTGGGTATTACCAAGCTGACGAGTTCGGCATCCGAGAGAGCCTCGGCACCTCGTGCCACGAGTCGTTGGCGTACTTGCTTGTCGGAGAGTTGTTTCATTGCTGTGGTGGTCCGAGTTGGGGGGGGGTGTGTTCCTATCGTTGTTTGCGGCTCAGAGAGTCGTATTTTTCGAGTATGAAGTCGCCCATATCATCGCTGAGCAACATACAGGCGGTTTGTGCGGCGTGCTGCTCGGCCTCCTTCTTTGTGGAGCCCTTGCCGCTGCCGACCTTGAGGTCGTCCACGAGTACCCTCGACACAAAGGCGGGCTGACGGGACTCTCCATCGCTTTCGGTGTGGAATTCAATGGTGCGCTTGCTCTTTTGGCACCACTCAATCAGTCGGCTCTTGAAGTCGGTCTCGGCGGTGGGGACACTTTCGAGGTCGATGTATTTGGGCAACAAGTGGTTGATGACAATGCGGTTTACCACGTTGTAGCCCTTGTCGAGATAGAGCGCACCCACCAGAGCCTCAAAGCAGTCGCCAAAGAGGTGCTTGTGGGCGGCATTACCGGAGGAGTTGTAGATGACCATCTTGTCGATACCCAACTTCTCGGCCAGCGCATTGAGCGACTGTCGGCTGACAATCTTGGAACGGGTCTTGGTGAGAAAACCCTCCGACTCGTGGGGGTACTCAATGAAGAGGTAGTCCGACACGATGCCTTCCAGCACAGCATCGCCCAGGAATTCAAGCCTCTCATTGTTGATACTCTCGCCCCCATCGACCTTCACCGAGGCCGAGCGGTGTACGAGAGCGAGTTTGTAGAGTTCGATGTTGTCGGGGGTGTGTCCAAACATCCTCTTGAAGGCGCGGTAGAACTCCTTGTCCGCACCCCACATACGGTGAGCCCAGCGTGTTATGCAACCCATAGCGTTCCTACTCCTCCAGCTTTTTGATGATTATTGTGGAGTTCTGACCACCGAAACCGAAGGTGTTGCTCATAGCATAGCGCACCTCGCGGTGTTGGGCCTTGCCGAGGGTGAGGTTGAGCCTTGGGTCAATGGCGGGGTCGAGCTCTTCCACGTTGATAGTGGGGGGAATCACACCCTTGTTCACAGCCAACAGTGCGGCCAACAACTCCACAGCGCCGGCACCACCGAGCAGGTGGCCGGTCATCGACTTGGTGGAGCTGATGTTGAGCTTGTAGGCGTGGTCGCCAAAGAGGGATACGATACCTTTCAACTCGGCCAAATCGCCCAGAGGGGTAGAGGTGCCGTGGGTGTTGATGTAGTCCACATCTTCGGGCTTGATGCCACCATCGTTGAGTGCGGCTTCCATAGCGAGTTTTGCGCCCTTACCTTCGGGGTCGGGTGCGGTAACGTGGTGGGCATCGGCACTTGTGCCACAGCCCACAATCTCGGCATAAATCTTTGCGCCCCTTGCCACTGCGTGGTCATACTCCTCGATGACCAAGGCGGCACCACCTTCGCCCATCACAAAACCATCGCGGTTTTTGTCGTAGGGCCTTGAAGCGGTCTGGGGGCTATCGTTGCGGGTTGAGAGGGCCATCATTGCGTTGAAGGCGCCCAAGCCGATGAACGACACTGCACCCTCCGAGCCACCCGTAACCATAACATCGGCCCTACCCAAACGGATTTGGTCTACGGCCGAAATGATTGCGTGGGTAGACGATGCGCACGCCGACACGGTGCTGTAGGCAGGGCCACGGTAGCCATACTTGAGCGAGATGTGGCCGGCAGCCATATTGGGCAACATCTTCAGGATGAGGAAGGGGCTGAAGCGAGGCGAGCCATCGCTTGCGCAGAAACTTGTTATCTCATCGAAGGTGGCGTTGATACCGCCTATACCTGCGCCCCAAATCACGCCAATGCGGTCTTTGTTCACGCCGGCCTCCTCAAGTGCGGCGTCAGCTATGGCTTGGTCGGCAGAGATGAGTGCATATTGTGTAAAGAGGTCAAGTTTGCGAGCCTCCTTGCGGTCGAAATAGTCTTCCGGATTGTAGTTCTTAATCTGGGCTCCAAACTTGGTTTTGTTTTTTTCGGTGTCGAAAGATGTAATTGTTTCCACTCCGCACACGCCAGCCTCGAGGGCGGCGAAATACTCTTCTGCGTTGTGGCCCAACGGGTTGATGGTACCAATACCCGTAATCACTACTCGTTTCTGTTCCATTGTATTGTTTTGTTTTTTTGTGTTTGTGTTTGCCCAACTGCGCACCGACTCTTGCGGTCCACACATTAACCGAGAGTGGCAGAGCTGGGGCTTAAAATTAAACGGAGGTAAAACAAGCCGGTTGGGCCCATTTTACCTCCATTTTAAAAAAGTTGTTTGCTCTAACTAAAAAGCAGTTTAGCCGATGTGCTCCTCAACATATTTGATAGCATCACCAACAGTAGAAATCTTCTCTGCATCCTCATCGGGAATCTGGAGGTCGAACTCTTTCTCAAAGTCCATAATGAGCTCTACTGTGTCGAGCGAATCAGCACCGAGGTCGCCAGCGAAGCTAGCCTCAGGAGTGATGTCTTTTGCGTCTACGTTAAGTTTGTCTTTGATAATCTCAACAACTTTCGATGAAATTTCTGACATAATTTATAAGTTTTAGTTTAACAATGTGTGGCTAAAAACCCATTCGCTATTAGCGAAAATCTTTACAAAGATAGTGATTTTTCCTTAACTCGGGCAAATAACCGCCACTTTTTTGCATCCCCACCTTGTTTGACAACGCTCAATGCTTTGGTTTTGTGTGTGTTACGCCCGCCAAACCCCGACGGCCAAAAACCCCCAGCCTCCTCTCTTTAGCACCTTTTTGCCCTTTTTTGTGCAATTTTCGGGCCCAACTCACTCCCCAAAATAGAACAAACCGCACCCCTTTTGGCAAAACGCAAAATTATTTGTACCTTTAACACACAGTAAAAACTTATTTTTCACACATACACACACTTTTGCAATGAATTTACTTCTTATCAGTAACTCAACCAACGCCGGCGAAGAGTATCTCCGCTACCCACTTGCACAAATCGCACAACACCTTCAGGGTGTCAAAGAGGTGGCCTTCGTGCCCTATGCAGGAGTAACCTTCTCCTACGACGAGTATGAGGCCAAAGTGCAGGCCCGCTTCAACGAGATAGGTATCCGTGTCCACTCCGTACACCACGATGCCTGCCCCGCACAGACCATTGCTGCTGCCGAGGCAATCGTTGTGGGTGGTGGCAATACCTTCCACCTTGTTAAGAATATGCACGAGCAGGGGCTTATGGAGGCCATCCTTGCCAAGGTGCAGGCAGGCACCCCCTATGTGGGCTGGAGCGCAGGTAGCAACGTGGCTTGCCCCACACTATGCACCACTAACGATATGCCCATTGTGCAACCCGCATCGTTCAGTGCAATTGGGGCCATTCCCTTCCAAATCAACCCTCACTACCTCGACGCTAACCCCGAAGGACACGCAGGCGAAACCCGCGAGCAGCGCATCCTGGAGTACATTGAGGCCAACAAGCAGATGTGGGTGGTAGGCCTGCGCGAGGGATGTATGCTCCGCTATGTGGGTGGCAACCTCGAACTCATCGGCCCCCGACCTATGCGCATCTTCCGCTATGGAATTGAGCCCTATGAGGTGAAGGCCGGCGACAACCTCGATTTCTTGTTCGGTAAGTAGTCTGGCCCACTTGCCGATAAGAGCCTATGGCAGACACCATCCGCATAGGTGCCGCGGGCGAGAAAGCCGCCACCGAATACCTGCGCCACACCCTCGGCTACACCATAGCCGAACTCAATTGGCGCAGTGGGCACCACGAGGTAGACATTGTGGCCATCTCTTCCGATGGGCACTACCACTTCGTGGAGGTCAAGACGCGTGGCGAGGGTGCGTGGAGTTCGCCGGAGGAGGCCATCACCCCACGTAAAATCAGCCACCTTGTGCGCTCCGTAAACCACTACGTGGCCCTTCACGAAATCACCACCGAGGTGTGGATAGACTTCATAGGCATAGTTATGCGAGATGACGAGGTGGTCAGCCTCAATTTCATCCCCGACATCTCTAACCTGCATTGGTAGACCACGATATATCTACCTGTCGGCGGGTCGGTAGCGAAAAAAACAGAGAGGAGTTGCAAGGTTTTCTAATCCTGCAACTCCTCTCTCTATCTTTGAATGGCTGCGACTATTTGACGTTCTTCAGCCAGCCCTCAATCCTGCCACGCACAAGGAAGTAGTAGGCAATCAGGCCAAACCAACTTGTGGCCAGCACTGCTACCGACACGATAAGTTTCCAAGGCAGTTCGATGTTTTTCTTGAACACGTCCAGCACGCACCAAATGGCGCACACCAAACCAACGATGTAAAGAATAAATCCCATAGTGTGTTGTGTTTGTGTTAGTTAGTATTGTTACTTGTTTTGCGGTTTTGTCAGATTGTTGGCCCCTCCACATACGGGGATTATGCGGTCCAATCGGACGTCTGTGTGGGCCTACTCCTTGCGGATAATCTTGGCTCCAAGTGCGTTGAGGCGGCCGTCAATGTTCTGGTAGCCACGGTCAATCTGCTCGATGTTCTGTATGACACTCTTGCCATCGGCATTGAGGGCCGCAAGCAGCAGTGCCACACCGGCGCGAATGTCGGGCGAAGCCATTGTCGTGGGGCGCAGGCGGCGCTGGTGGTTGTGGCCAATGACGGTTGCGCGGTGGGGGTCGCAGAGGATAACCTGTGCGCCCATATCAATCAATTTGTCCACGAAGAAGAGCCTGCTCTCGAACATCTTTTGGTGGATGAGCACCGAGCCTTTGGCCTGGGTGGCCACCACGAGGAACACACTCAACAAGTCGGGAGTGAGGCCGGGCCAAGGCGCATCGGCGATGGACATAATGGAGCCATCCATAAAACTCTCAATCTCGTAGTGCTCCTGACGGGGGATGAAAATATCGTCGCCGCGCTGCTCAAAGCGGATACCCATACGCTCAAACTGCGCAGGAATGATGCCGAGGTTCTCAAACGACACATCTTTGATTGTCAGCTCCGACTGAGTCATTGCAGCCATACCGATGAAACTACCCACCTCAATCATATCGGGCAACATTGTGTGCTCCGTACCACCGAGTTGCTTCACACCCTCGATGCGCAACAGATTGGAGGCAATACCCTCAATCTTGGCACCCATACGGCAGAGCATCTTGCAGAGTTGCTGAATGTAGGGCTCGCAAGCGGCGTTGTAGATGGTTGTGGTTCCCTCAGCCAGCACTGCGGCCATAATGATGTTGGCGGTACCCGTAACCGAGGCCTCGTCAAGCAACATATAGGTACCCTTGAGCCTGCGAGCATCCACCTCAAAGAAGTCGCCTGCGGGGTCCACGTTGATGCTTGCGCCGAGCTTTTGGAAGCCGATGAAGTGGGTGTCAAGCCTGCGGCGGCCAATCTTGTCGCCACCGGGCTTGGGTATGTAGGCCAGACCGAAGCGGGCCAACAGCGGGCCGATGACCATCACCGAGCCACGCAGTTTGCTACCCCTGACACGATAGTCCTCGGTCTTGAGGTAGCCGAGGTCGATGTTGGCAGCACGGAAGGAGAACTCACCCTCGCCGAGGTGCTCCACCTCCACACCGAGGTTGCGCAACAGGTCGATGAGTCGCATCACGTCCAAAATCTCCGGCACATTGTGCAAGACTACCTTCTGGTCTGTAAGGAGTGTTGCGCAGATGATTTGCAGGGCCTCGTTTTTGGCACCCTGTGGGGTGATTTCGCCACTCAATGGGCGGCCTCCGTATACTTCAAAAATTGCCATACGAATATGTGGGGTTAGGTGTTATTCTCTCCGTAAAGATACAAAAAAGTTTGTTGCCTCCTACAATCGGGTGGCATAAATATAAACTGTGCGTGTGCGGGGTGGCCGGTTAGCCACGTTTTTCGCCAAAGAGGTTGAACCTTGCCAACACTCGGTTTTTGCGTGGCAGCACCACACACTCCAGCAACAGCAGGGCAAGTGCTATGGCCAGCGGAATGGGGTAGAGTTCGTTGTACTCCTCAAAGACCTCCGATTTGAACTTGCTCTTTTCGGTGCGGTTGATGAGCAAGATGATGTCGCCGAGGCCCACGTTGGCGGTGGTGGCCCTCACGTAGGCACCTCCTGTGGTTACGGCAATCTTTTGCAGCACCTCCTCGTCAAGTTTGCTCACCACAATCTCACCCTTCTCATCCCTGATGAAGTCATCGCCAATGCTGATGGGGGCTCCCTCGGGGGTGCCTATACCTATGGTGTAGATTTTCACTCCCTGTGCGGCGGCCTTTTCGGCCATTGCGAGGGCATCGTCCTCGTGGTTTTCGCCATCGGTTACGAGCACCAACACACGGCTACTCTCGCTCTGGGAGGAGAACGAGCGTGTGGCGAGTTCAATGGCTGCACCAATGGCTGTGCCCTGTCGGGTTACCTGCGAGGTGGAAATCTGCCTCACGAAGTTGCGTGCGGTCAGGTAGTCGGCCGTGATGGGCAACTGCACATAGGCATCGCCCGCAAAGACAATCACTCCGATGCGGTCCTCCGAGAGCCCCTCGATTACTCGCTCCACGGCATACTTGGTGCGCTCCAAGCGGTTGGGTGCAAAGTCGCTTGCGAGCATTGAGTTGCTCACGTCCACGGCGACCATAATCTCCACGCCCTCACGCTCCACCTCGCTGAGTTTGGAGCCCATCTGTGGCCTTGCGGCGGCAAAGATGAGTGCAACGAGTGCGAGCATAAGGAGCCAAAACTTGGTCCTCAGCTTCTTGGTCGAACTCTCCGGCGAGAGTTTGGCGAAGGCTGCCGAGGTGGCAAGGCGTGCAACCTTGCGCTTGCGCTCGGCCAAACTCCACTCCATCACTGCCACCAACGCGGGTACCAGCAACAGTAGCCAAAAGTATTCTATGTGTGCAAATCGGAACATTTATGTGTTTTTATTGGCCGTTAGCCAAAAAATATTTACTCTTTACTAATTACTAATTACTAATTACTCTTTCCCCCTAAATGGTGTTGAGCCACAACCTGCGCAGGAGGAACTCCGCAACCAACACCGCCAAGGCCCACAGCAGGTAGCCCACGAAGTGCTCATTGTAGCGCACATACTCATCGGTCTCTATGCGGCTCTTTTCGAGGGTGTTGATTTTGGCGTAGACCTCTTTGAGGGTGTTTTTGTTGGTGGCACGGAAGTACTCACCACCCGTCTTTGCGGCAATGTCGGTGAGTATCTGCTCGTCAATCTCCACCTTCATCTGCTGGTAGCGCACATTGCCCCACGCATCCTGATAGGGGTAGGGAGCATAGCCCCTCTTGCCCACGCCAATGGTGTAGACCCTGATGCCATACTCGGCGGCAATCTCGGCAGCCGAGAGGGGAGCGACTTGGCCCGCATTGTTCACGCCATCGGTGAGCAGGATGATAACCTTACTCTTGGCCTCCGACTCACGCAGACGGTTTACGGCAGTGGCGAGTCCCAAGCCTATAGCCGTGCCGTCGTCAATCACACCAAACTCCACCTGCGATAGCAGGGTTTGCAGCGATGCTTGGTCGGTGGTCAGGGGGCATTGGGTGAAACTCTCGCCGGCGAAGGCCACCAGACCTATGCGGTCGCCCTGACGGTCGGCAATGAACTTTGCGGCCACATCTTTGGCGGCTTCGAGTCGGTTGGGCTCAAAGTCGGCGGCGAGCATTGTGCCCGACACGTCGAGGGCCAACACGATGTCGATACCCTCCACGGTGGTCTTGCTGAGCTGCTCCGAACTTTGGGGCCTTGCCAATGCCACCGAAATCAACACGATGGCCACACAACGCAATACCACGGGCAGGTGGCGCAACACGGTGCGCACGGTGCGTGGTGCGGTGGCGAGTGAGGCAGTTGTTGTCATCTTCACTGCGGCTCCGCCCTGCTTGCACAGCCAGATGTGGTGCCCCACCACGGGGAGCACCAAGGCTGCCAACCAAAGCATATGTGGATTTGCGAATGTCATTTTGTATGTTGTTGGCCGTTAGCGTTAGCCAAAAAAATATTTACTAATTACTAATTACTCTTTACTCTTTCTGTTCTTTCTGCCCTTTTTGTGAC
The DNA here is from genome assembly GCA_017503465.1 of Tidjanibacter sp. Taxonomy (GTDB): domain Bacteria; phylum Bacteroidota; class Bacteroidia; order Bacteroidales; family Rikenellaceae; genus Tidjanibacter. The sequence goes on from JAFVSY010000007.1 coordinate 17,292, forward strand.
AGACGCCCCCGCCCTTCGGGCACCCCCTCTAACTCAGAGGGGGACGTGGTTGGAAGGCATCGCAAGGTTGAAAAGCACACCGACCTACCAACAACACAAAACAGGCAACGCCTGCCCCTCCCGGCCTCCCCTTTCGTAGGGGAGGAGTACTTGGTGGTGCTACCAAACGTAGGGCAAAATATTTACTAATTACTAATTACTCTTTACTCTTTACTCTTTCTTAAGCACTACCAGTTTTTGCCCGAGCGGGCCACGCCAACAACCTTCTCGCCCTCCACCTTGTCGCGGGTTTTGTCCTCGGCAGCCTGCACAGCGTTCAGCACCTGTTCGCTCTCCTTGCTGGGGCCTGCTTGGGGTTGCTCTCCCTGCTCGGTACCCTCGCTCGGCTTGGGCTTTTCTCCTTCGGGTTGTTCGGGTTGCTGTTGCTCCTTATCGTTCTGCTGACCATTGTTGCCCTCGTTGTTCTCGGGCTGCTGCTGTTGGTTGTTGTCCTGCTGCTGTTGCTGGTCGTTCTGGTTTTGCTGCTGGTCGTTATTCTGCTGGTCCTGATTGTTCTGTTGCTCTTGTTGTTTGAGTAACTCCTTGGTGTAGACATAGTTGAACTTGCTCTCCAAGTTCGCAGGGTCGAGGCGCAACGACTGCTTGTAGGACTCCAGGGCCTCCTGCAACTTCTGCTGCTGGAACTGTGCGTTGCCAAGGTTGTAGTAGGCATCGGCCTTCTGCTTGTCGTTCACACCCTCGGTGCGCTCGGCCACCTTGCGGAACTGCTCCTCGGCAGCGGCAAAGTTACCCGTGGCGTAGTGGGTGTCGCCAAGGTTGAAGGCGCCCTCCACCGAGAGGGAGTCCTTTTGCAGTGCCTTGCGGTAGGCCTTCTCCGCATCGGCAAAACGCTGACGCTCATAGAGCGAGTTGCCCTCCCTGATGTGCCTTCGCTCGGGGAACTGCTGGGCACGAGCCATCCCTGCGCCCAACACGAGGGCCACAATCAGCACACCCATATATTTACTCACACTCCTACTCATCACCCTGACTGCCCTCCTCTGCACTGCTGCCTTTGATGTTATCCTCGGTCGCCACAATGGGTACCACCACCTGCGGGGCCTCAATCTGTGGCTCCTGGGTGGGCACACCCTCGGTGGGCTGCTCTTTGGTGTTCTCCACAAAGTAGTAGACCTTGTTGTAGGCCTCCTCGTTGCTCTCTGCATCGGGGGTGTGCTTGGCGAACTTCACGAGGTCGCTCTCGGCCAGCAGGCTCCTCAAATCACTCACCTGCTTGGGCTCCAATTCCAACTTCTTGAGCTCGGCCACAATCTCCTCCGAGGTCATCTCCATAGCACCAACGTCATAGCGACCATCGAGGTACTCACGCAAAATCTCCGTCAGGCGCGACCAATAGACCTTGTGCTTGCCATTCTGCCACAACTTCTGGTGGGAGAGAGCCTCCAAGTGGCGTATGGCCACAATGTGCGGAGCCTCCTTGGGCAACTCCTCCTCCTGCTCGGCACCTTTGGCCCTGCGCTTGCGGGTTACGATGAGGTAGACCACCGAGGCCACCACCGCAAGTGCCAACACGCCCAAGGCCACATAGCCCCCAAACTCCTCCACCACAAGCGGAGCCTTCATCGGCTGGCGGATGTCGTAGATGGTCTTTTGGGCCGTGTCCACGGGCATAATGTCCACCCTCAACTTCAGAGCACCACCACCCACAAAGGCGGTGTCGATGGTGAGCCCATCGGAATAGAGCACACCCAACGAGTCGAGGTGGTACTCGGCAGGCTCAAAGGAGGTCAGGCGGTAGCTCTTGCGCAGTGCCCACACACCCTCCTTGTGGCTCACGGTGTCGGTGGCAATCTCCTCCAGCAACTCTATGCGCCCCTCGGTGAAATCCTCGGTGATGGTGGGGAAGGCAACCTCATAGCCATCCTCGGCCTCCACATCAATGTGCAGATAGAGGTGGTCGCCCACAAGCACTTCGCTCGGCTCAAAGGCGGCACCAACCACCCTCACAGGTTGCTCCTGCACTGTGGTTGCCTCCTGTGCTCCTGCGGTTGTCCCAACGAGCAGTCCAACCACCAGGGCTATCACTTTGTATGCGCTTTTCATCGGCGGGCAAAAAGTTTAATCAGTTGTTTCACATAGTCCTCATCGGTGGCAACGTCGGTGTGGTCCACCCTCGCCCTATCCATCAGCGAGTTGAGCCTTTGGCGGTCGGCCTCCCACGCTGCGGCGTAGTGGGTGCGCACCTCCTTGGAGCCACTATCCACCCAGAGCCTTGTGCCACTCTCGGCATCCACCATCTCCACCAGGCCCACGTCGGGCAATTCGGCATCCCTCTTGTCGTAGACCCTCACAGCCACAAGGTCGTGCTTGCCGGAGGCAATCTTCAGACTTCGCTCCAGCCCTGCCCACTGCTCGGCCGTGGCTGCTTGGTTGCAGAAGTCGCTGAGCCAAAAGGTGGTGCAACGCTTTTTGAGCGCACCGGTGAGGTATTTGAGGGGCTCCTCCAACGAGGTTTTCCTGCTTTCGGGCTCAAAGTCGAGCAACGTGCGGATGATTTGCAGAATGTGGCTTCGTCCCTTCTTGGGAGGGATGAATTTCTCCACCTTGTCGCTGAAGAGCAGACAGCCCACTTTGTCGTTGTTCTGGGCGGCGGAGAAGGCCAACACGGCGGCCACCTCGGTCATCACATCGCGTTTGGTCTTGTCGGTTGAGCCAAAACTACCGGAGCCGCTCACGTCCACCACGAGCATCATTGTCAGCTCTCGCTCCTCCTCATAGACCTTGATGTGGGGCTTGCGCGTGCGGGCGGTTACGTTCCAGTCGATGTCCCTCACATCATCGCCCATACGATACTCCCTCACCTCGCTGAAGGCCACACCACGACCACGGAACGCACTGTGGTAGTGTCCCGCAAAGATGTCGTTGGAGAGTCCTCTGGTTTTTATTTCAATCCGGCGGACTTGTTTAAGTATGTCAGAAGTATCTTTCAAATTGAAAATTGAAAATTGAAAGTTGAAAATTAGGGTACCTCCACGGCGTTGAGGATGTCGGTGATGATGTCCTCGGTGGTTACGCTCTCGGCCTCGGCCTCATACGACAAGCCGATGCGGTGGCGCAGCACGTCGTGGCACATAGCCCTCACGTCCTCGGGAATAACATAGCCCCTGTGTTTGATGAATGCGTAGGCCTTGGCTGCCTTGGCCAAAGCAATGCTCGCACGGGGCGAAGCACCATAGGCAATCATCGGTGCCAACTTACCCAGACCATACTCTTGGGGCTCACGGGTGGCGAAGATGATGTCCACGATGTATTTCTCAATCTTCTCATCCATATAGACATCGCTCACCACGCTCCTTGCCCTGACGATGTCCTCGGGGGTTACCACCTTGTTGGGTTTGGGCAAGCCCGTACCTGCAAGGTTGAGGCGCACGATGTCCCTCTCCTCCTGCTTCTTGGGGTAGGAGATTTTGGCTTTGAGCATAAAACGGTCCACCTGTGCCTCGGGCAGAGGATAGGTACCCTCCTGCTCAATGGGGTTTTGGGTGGCCAACACGAGGAATGGCTCGGGCAGGGGGAAGGTCTCGTCGCCAATGGTTACCTGCCTCTCCTGCATAGCCTCCAACAGTGCACTCTGCACCTTGGCGGGCGAGCGGTTAATCTCGTCGGCCAGCACGAAGTTAGCGAAGATGGGGCCCTTTTTCACGCTGAACTCCTCGTTCTTCTGCGAGTAGATGAGCGTACCCACCAGGTCGGCAGGCAGCAGGTCGGGAGTGAATTGCACACGGCTGAACTTGGCATCCACGGCCTGTGCCAATGTGGTTATGGCCAGGGTTTTCGCCAAGCCCGGAACGCCCTCCAGGAGGATGTGTCCGCCCGTAAGCAGACCAATCAGCAGTGAATCCACAAGATGTTTTTGGCCGACAATCACCTTGCCAACCTCCATACTCAACGAGTCCACAAAGACGCTCTCTCGCTCAATGCGCTCGTTAAGTTCCTTGATATTAACAACTTCGCTCATTTTTGATATATTGTATTTTGTTTTGTTTCCGGGTCTATACTCTACACTAACGTAGAGTAACACAAAAATAATACATTTTGACGGAATAAAAAAAGCAGGACACATATAATGTGTCCGAATTGAAAATTCAAAATTGACAAAACGTTGTTTTGTCTAAAATGCTCCCGCTCGGCACAGGCGTTGCCTGTTTTGTGTAGATGTTGGGTTTGCACTCTTTCGAGCCTTTGGATGCCAGCACGCAGCCTTTGCGCTCGCTTACTCGCATTTGCCAAAATTCAAAATTGTCCCCCTCTGAGTTAGAGGGGGTGGCTGAAAGCCGGGGGCGTCTGTTGCCCTCTCCTAAGTTAGGAGAGGGTGCCGTTAGGCGGGAGAGGTCTGTCAGACCGCCCACCGACACAAAC
>JAFVSY010000056.1 GCA_017503465.1 Tidjanibacter sp.
AATTCTCAATTCTCAATTCTCACCCCACTCCATCGCTACCTTGAAGGCTTGCTCGAAGTCGGCAATGAGGTCGTCGGCGTGCTCCAAGCCGGGCGAGATGCGCAACAGCGTGGGAGTTACACCCGCAGCCCTCTGCTCCTCGTCGGAGAGTTGTTTGTGGGTGGTGGATGCCGAGTGGGTAACCACCGTGATGGAGTCGCCAATCATCGTCATATGTTTCACCAATCGCAGGGCCTCAACAAACTTCACTGTGGTTTCGAGCGTACCTTTGAGTTCCACCGAAAAGACAGCACCCGAGCCGTGGCGGAAGTATTTTTGGGCATTCTTGTAGGAGGGGTTCTCCTCAAAGCCCACCCACTGCACACTCTGCACCAGGGGGTGGTTGCGCAGGTAGCGAGCCAACTTCTCGGTGGAAGCCACCTCGTGCTCGCACCTCAAAGCGAGGGTTTGAAGGCCGAGTTGCATCAGGTAGGAGTCGAAGGCCGAGGGCGAGCAGCCCAAGTCACGGAGCGCATCCACACGACACTTGACGATGAAAGCCATCTTGCCAAATGCCTCCCAAAGCACCAAGCCGTGGTAGCCCTCCGAGGGGCCACACAGTTCGGGGAACTTGCCATTGCCCCAGTTGTAGGTGCCGGCATCCACAATCACTCCGCCCATAGCCGTACCGTGGCCGTTAATCCACTTGGTGGCACTCTCCACCACGATATCGGCTCCGTGGTCGATGGGGCGGCAGAGGTAGCCACACGCGCCAAAGGTGTTGTCCACAATGAAGGGAATATCCCACTTGTGGGCCAATTCGGCCAGCGCATCCAGGTCGGGCACCGAGCACGAAGGGTTGCTCATCGACTCCACGTAGATAGCCTTGGTGTTCTCGTCAATGAGCCTCTCGAAGGCCTCCACACTGTCGTTCTCGGCACGGCGGCAGTCGATACCCATCTTGCGGAAGGTAATCTTGAATTGGTTGAAGGTGCCACCATAGAGCAGCGGTGCGGCAACAATGTTGTCGCCTGCCTGTGCCAACGAGGTGATGACCACCAGCTGGGCCGACATACCCGAAGCCACCGCCAGAGCACCAACGCCTCCCTCCAGAGCAGCAACCTTCTCCTCGTAGGCGTTGCTTGTGGGGTTTTGCAGGCGGGTATAGATGTTGCCAATCTTGGCCAGGTTGAAGAGGTCGGCCGCATAGTCGCACGAGGGAAACTCGTAGGCTGCGGTGGGATATATGGCTGCGCCACGCGAGTGGGTGCCATCCTCGTGGCGACCGGCGTGGATTTGGAGCGTCTCAAAGTGTAGTTTTCCCGACATAATCTTTATTATATTTTTAGGGTCTTACTGTTGATATGATTCTACTAATCAGGCTACAAATTTATAAAAAATTTCAATAATTACCTTTTTATGACAAAGTTTCCTATCTTTGTAGCGTTTTAAGAAGAGAGAAGAGACCGTAAGATACCAATCACAAACATCATAATACACTGACACCGAATATGAAACACACAAAGGTATTCGATACCAGCGTACAATTGCTGAAGTACAACGTGCTCAAAGAGGTAGTGCGACACGCCTACGAAGGCACCCTCGACAGAGCCTATCTTGATATTCCCAAAACAATCTCACCCGGCCCCAAAGCCGAACTCCGTTGTTGTATCTACAAGGAGAGAGCAATCCTCCAAGAGAGGGTGCGTATGGCTTGCGGTGGCGACAAAAGTAACCCCAACGTGATTGAGGTTATCGACATCGCCTGCGACGAATGTCCCGCCAACGCCATCCTCGTTACGCCCGCCTGCCGCGGATGTATCGTACACAACTGCCGCGAGGTGTGCCCCAAAGATGCCATTAGTATCGTGGACAAGCACGCCGTGGTGGACCACGACAAGTGCATCGAGTGCGGCAAGTGTACGCAGGCCTGCCCCTATGGTGCCATCATCAAGATGGTGAGGCCCTGTATGCAGAGTTGCAAGGTGAAGGCCATCAGTATGACCCCCGAGAAGAAGGCTAAGATTGACAACGACAAGTGCATTATGTGCGGTGCGTGTGTCATTGCCTGCCCCTTTGGTGCGCTGGCCGACAAGTCGCTCCTGCTGGACATCATCCGTATGTTGCGCGAGGCCGAGCAGACGGGCGGTAAAATCTACGCCGTGGTGGCCCCCGCAATCATCAGCCAGTGCCGCTATGGTCGCATCGAGCAGGTGGTTACGGCCATCAAGAAACTCGGCTTCACCGACGTGGTGGAGGTGGCACTCGGCGCCGACATCACCCTCTACAAGGAGTCCAAAGAGTGGGAAGAGAAGGGTCTGCTGACCACCTCGTGCTGCCCCTCGTTTGTGAGGTTTGTGGAAATCAACTACCCCGAACTCAAGCAGTACGTCTACCACACTCCCTCGCCTATGATTGAGGTGGCAAGGCTCATCAAACGCTCCGAGCCCGATGCAAAGGTGGTCTTCATCGGCCCCTGCGCATCGAAGAAGATGGAGTACACGCTGGAGAAAACGGGCGGTGCGATTGACTCGGTGATGTCGTTTGAGGAGTTGCAGGCCTTCCTTGACGCACGTGGCATTGAGACCACCGAGCAGGAGGACACCCCGCTGAACAACGCATCGTTCTATGGGCGCATCTTCGCCAAGAGTGGCGGTATCATTCAGGGCTTGCTGAACATCGCCAGCGAGAAGGGGCTCGACAACCTCAAGCCCATACAGATGAACGGCATTGAGCAGTGCAAGGTCAATATGGCCAAGCTGAAGGTGGGTAAGAGCGAGTTCAACTTCTTTGAGGGTATGGCTTGCGAGGGTGGTTGTCTGAATGGCCCGTTGTGTATCAACCACGGCCCACGCAATATGGCCGATGTGGACAAGTATGGCAACGAGGCCACCGAAAAGACAATCAACAACTCGGTAAAACTCTGGCGCAACGTCATCGGCGAAGAGTAGGGCTGCCTATTGGCGCTCTACTATACGCCACTACCTTATAATTGAAAAACCGCAGTTTGCTTTCACAAACTGCGGTTTTTCTATGCGTGCGCAACATAGGCGATTCCCCTATCGGAGGAACCTTCGACGGCACTTAGTTTACCTGCTGGAGCGCCACGAGTTTGGAGTAGATACCCCCTCGCTCAATCAGTTCGGCGTGGGTGCCCTCCTCGGCAATGCGCCCCTCGTCCACAACCAAGATGCGGTCGGCATTCTTGATGGTGCTCAAGCGGTGGGCAATAACCACCGAAGTGCGGCCCGTGAGGAGTTTGTCCAACGCCTCCTGCACCAACTTCTCGCTCTCGGTATCAAGCGCACTTGTAGCCTCGTCCAAAATGAGCACATCGGGGTTTTTCAGCACCGCGCGGGCAATGCTCAACCTCTGGCGTTGGCCTCCCGAAAGTTTTGCACCACGGTCGCCAATGTTGGTCTGGTAGCCCTCTGGGCTCTCGGTGATGAAATCGTGGGCATTGGCAATGCGTGCTGCGGCCTCAATCTCCTCCATTGTGGCATCGAACTTACCAAGGCGTATGTTGTTCTCAATGGTGTCGTTGAACAGCACGGTCTCCTGCGTAACAATACCCATAGCCTCACGCAGAGAGGTTATATTATACTCCTTGATGTTGTGCCCATCAATGAGAATTTCTCCCTCGCTCACATCGTAGAAGCGTGGAATGAGGTCCGAAAGGGTACTCTTACCACCACCCGAAGAGCCCACCAAGGCCACCGTCTCGCCCTTGCGGACAGTGAAACTTACGCCACCAATAACCTCCCTGCTGTCATCGTCATAGTGGAAGTGCACGTTGCGGAATTCGATACTCTCCTTGAGCCCGTCAAGCACAATGCCACCATCCTTCGGCGAGCAGATATTACTCTTGGTGTCAAGCAATTCCAACACACGGCCACCGGCAGCAATACCTTGGTTGATGTTTGCAAATGCATCTGTGAAAGCCCTCATTGGGCGGGTAATCTGTGTAAATATTGCAATGTAGGCAATAAAACCACTACCATCCAGCCCGCTCTGACCACCAAGCACAAGTGCGCCACCAAAGACAAGCAAGCCTGCCGCAGCGGCAATACCCATAAACTCACTCATAGGCGAGGCCAACTGCTGGCGATTCATCATCTTGCGGGCGAGCTCGGAGTAGGTGTGGTTGATGTCTTGGAACTTACGGCGGAAGAAACCCTCGGCGGTGTAGGCCTTGATGACCTTTGTGCCGGAGAGCGACTCGTCAAGCACCGAGGTTATCTCGCCAAACTTCTCCTGTGCGATAAGGGCCGGTTTGCGGAGTTTCTTGACAATGCCACCAATGATGAGTGCAATGAGCGGCAGGTAGATGACGGCAAAGAGGGTGAGTTCCCACGAAATGGCCACCATAGCCACAATGTAGCCAATGATGAGGAAGGGCTCACGGAAGGCCACCTGAAGGGTATTGACAATGCAGAAGCGCACGGTCTGGATGTCGTTGGTGATGCGCGACATCACATCGCCCTTGCGAGCCGAGGTGAAGTAGCCGAGGTTAAGCCCCATAATGTTGTCAAACACGAGGTTGCGCATATTGCGTATGGTGTTGATACGCAAGTTCTCAATGGTGCGCTGACCGAGGTAGCGGAACATATTGCTCAAAAAAGCCGACACCGTTACGAACACCGCAAGGATGACCAGCACATTGACCGCACCATAGTTCTCCCCATAGAGCGAGAAGAGCCAATAGTTGAGCAGCTCGGTGAGGTAGTCCACACTCAGTCGGAACTCCGGTGCTGTGGTGATGTGCTCCACCGCCTCGCCTGCCCCAAAGAGGGTGCGCAGCAGGGGGATAATCATCACGAAGTTGAACGTGTTGAAGAGTGCGTAGAAGAGGGTGTAGAAAAAATAGGGCACTGCATATCGGCCTATTGGCTTTGCAAAGCCCAACAATCTCCAATATAATTTCATCCTGCGGGTGTACTAGGTTATCAAAAAAATGTGCTACAAAAGTAACCAAAATATTGGGTACATTGACAAAATGTGTGTATTTTTGTTCTTTGTAACATAGGTAGAACAACATTTTTACAAATTTAGTATATGAAAAAACGAGTTTTAAGTGGTATTCGCTCCACAGGCCAGTTGCACTTGGGCAACTATTTCGGAGCCCTGCGCAACTTTGTGAAACTGCAAGAGGAGGCCGAGTGCTTCTTCTTCATCGCCGACTACCACTCGCTGACCACACACCCCGACCCCACCATCCTGCACGGCAATGTGAAAAACATCCTCTCGGAGTACCTCGCCGCAGGTATCGACCCCGAGAAGGCTACAATCTACATCCAGAGCGACGTGCCCCAGGTGGCCGAACTCTCGTTGTTGCTCGGTATGCACGCCTACGTTGGCGAACTGGAGCGCACTGCTTCCTTCAAGGACAAGGTGCGTAAGAACCCCAACAACGTCAATATCGGCCTGCTCAACTACCCCGTGCTGATGGCTGCCGACATCCTGCTCCACAGGGCCGACTACGTGCCCGTGGGTAAGGACCAAGAGCAGCACCTTGAGATGACACGCAAACTCGCACACCGTTTCAACCAGCTCTACAAGACCGACTTCTTCAACGAAGAGGTTGCCGCCTACAACTTTGGCAAGGACCTTGTGAAAATCCCCGGTTTGGACGGTAGTGGCAAGATGGGCAAGAGCGAGGGCAACGGTATCTACCTCTCCGACCCCGACAACGTAATCCGCAAGAAGGTGATGAAGGCCGTAACGGACAGTGGCCCCACCGAGCCCAACTCGCCCATCTCGGAGCCCATCCAGAACATCTTCACCATTATGGAGTCGGTGTCCACCCCCGACACCATTGCTTTCTTCAAGGAGAAGTACGCCTCGTGCGAAATCCGCTATGGCGACCTGAAGAAGCAGCTTGCCGAGGACATCATCGCTGCTGTGGCCCCCATTCGTGAGCGCATCGAGGAGATTAGGTCCAACGACAAGTACCTCCACGAGGTTACTGCCTTGGGTGCCGAAAAGGCTCGCAAGAGTGCCCAGCAGACCGTGGATGCCGTGAGGGAGATTATGGGTATCTACTCCTTCTAACGGCCAGAATACTAAAAACAAAAAAATCGTGGAACGCTACGGAGCACACACCAAGCCTCGCAAGGAGGGTAAGCAAACACTGCTCGAAAGGGCTACGCTGTGGTTTATGGTACAAACCAGGCGTATCTCGGTGCGTCAGCTTACCTTCATTATGGCCATTGTCATAGGCCTTGTGGCGGGTGGTGTTACCTGCATCTTCGAGTGGTTGCTGGAGGGCATCAAGGCGGGCCTGACAAGTTGGTTCCCAAGGGAGAGCACCGGTTGGCTCTATCTGGTCTACCCTATGGTGGGTATCATCCTGGCCACCCTCTTTGTGCGCCACATTGTCAAAGACGACATCTCCGAGGGAGTAACCAAAGTGCTCAAAGCAATGAGCACCAACTCCTCCAAAATCAAGCCCCACAACTGCTACTCCTCCGTGGTGGGCGGTGCGCTGACCATCGGCTTTGGTGGTTCGGTGGGCCCCGAGGCACCCATCGTGCTCACGGGTGCCGCCATTGGCTCCAACATTGGCCGACTGATGAAGATGAACTACCGCAACCTCACGCTGATGTTGGCTTGCGGTGTGGCAGCGGCCCTGTCGGGAATCTTCAAGGCCCCCATTACGGGTGTAATCTTCGTGCTGGAAATCCTTATGCTCGACTTGAGTATGACGGCTCTGGTGCCGCTGATTATCTCCTCCGTGTCGGCCGTAACCCTTGTATTCTTCGTGAGGGGTTTTGAGCCTATGCTCACGGTCGATTTGACCGGCATACTGAGACTCTCCCACATACCCCTCTACACTCTGTTGGCGGTGGTGTGCGGTCTGATGTGCTACTACTTCACATCGGTCAATTTCCGCATCAAGTCGCTGGTGGACAAGCTGAACAAGCAGTGGAAAAAGTGGCTCGTGGGTGGCCTCTGTATCGGTGTACTCATCCTGCTCTTCCCGCCGCTCTATGGCGAGGGCTACGGTATGTTCCACCACTTTATGCAGGGCGATGTGCGGGCTGTGTTCGACAACTCACCCTTCT
>JAFVSY010000057.1 GCA_017503465.1 Tidjanibacter sp.
ATTCTCAATTCTCAATTCTCCCCCTAATCCTCTGGGGTGTAGGTGGTTGGGTCGAAGAAGCTGTCGTCAAAGTTCACGAGGTAGACCTGCTCGGTGGCACGCGATATGGCGGTGTAGAGCCAGCGCATAAACTCCTTGTTCATACGCTCCTCGCCAAACAACAAGCGGTCGATGAACACCGCACTCCACTGGCCGCCCTGCGACTTGTGGCACGTCACGGCATAGGCAAACTTGAGTTGCATAGCGTTGTAATAGGGGTCCTCACGCACCTCCTTGTAGCGCTTGGCCTTACACTTTTGGTCGCTATAGTCGCCCTCAATAGCATAGAAGAGTTCCTTCATCTGGTCGCGAGTGAGCGAGGGCGTGGTGGAGTTGAGCGTGTCGAGGAGCACGTTGCACTCAATCTCGTAGTCATCGTAGTCGCCAAAGCGTAGGGTGGCCTCGGCAAAACGAAAACCATAGAGCTCCTTTATCCTTCGTATGCGGCGCAGACAGGCAACATCTCCATTGGCAATGAAAGCGGCCTTGGCCTCCTCATCACGCTCGGTGTAGTGGTAGTTGTTCTTCACCACCATCACCATATCGCCCGAGTCAATCTCCTCCTCGGCATAGAGCACCCGGGCACGGATGCCCTGATTGAAGTGGGCTGCACGCTTGTTGCTGCGAGTTATGACGATGACCTCCTCCTTGCCGTAGCGAGAGTAACACTCCTCCACCTTCTCCAAAAATTCACCACCACCGATGGCTTGGAAGTCGGGATAACTCATATCGAAGAGAGGGGTTTCGTAGATGCGGTTTTCAATCATACACCTCACCATCGTGGCGTTGAAAAGTATGCCGCTCTGCTGCTCCTGACGCACCACCTCATCAAGGGTGTTGTAACTCACAGGACCATAGAGAGCCATTTTGCGGGGGTCGAGTGCGGGCGAGAGGTCGTGCCCCACGGGTGGCAACTGCGCCGAGTCGCCCACAAACATTATGCGACACCGCTGGCCCTGGCGTACATACTCAAAGAGGTCATCAAGCAACGAGCCGGAGCCGAAGATGGAACCCTCATCGGAGTAGTCGGCAATCATCGAGGCCTCGTCTACAATGAAACAAGCATCCTTCTCTCGGTTGAAGTTGAGGTCGAACTTGCTGTCGAGCGATGCACCACTGCGCTCACGATAGATGCGCTTGTGAATGGTGTAGGCTGGGGTGGAGTCGGTGTGGTTGGAGAGCACTTTGGCGGCACGTCCGGTGGGTGCGAGGAGTATGGGTTTGATTTTCAACTCCTTGAGCACTTCCACGAAGGCTGCAACGAGCGTAGTCTTACCCGTTCCGGCGTAGCCATTGAGGATGAAAATGCGCTCAAAATCATCATCGGTAATCCACTCCGACAAAGATTCTATAATTTTTTTTTGCCCAAAAGTTGGAGTAAACGCAAATTTGGCGTAAATTTGGGTCGCAATGTGCTCGTTAAGCATAGTTGTTACATTTTTACGCTACAAACTTAATATTAAAAATAGAAATGAAAAAGACTATTATTCAAATCCTTCTTGCAGTTGTTGTTGTGGCAATGGCTTACTTGCTCTACGACAGCATTATGACACCTGTTCGTTTTGACGACACCAAGATTGCACGTGAGAAAGCAGTGATTGAGCGCATCAGCGACATCCGCTCGGCTCAGCGCGGCTACAAACAGGTGTATGGTAAGTACACCGGCTCGTTTGACACTCTGATTAACTTCGTTCTCACTGCCGAGATGGAGTTTGAGCGTCAGTTGGTATCTTCGGATGACTCCGTGGGTTTGGCAAAACTGAAGAAGGCTCGCAAGAAAAACATTGAGAAGTTCACTGTGAAGGCTATTGATACCGTGTTTGGTGCCAAGAAACTCACCCCCGCACAGATTGAGCAGCTCCGCTACATCCCCTATTCGGCACAGGCCAATGGCGGCGAGGTTAAGGAGTTCATTATGGGCGCAGGTATGGTAGAGGTTGGTAACGTGAAGGTGCCCGTGTTTGAGGCAAGGGCTCCCTACAAAGCATTCCTCCTCGACCTTAACGAGCAGCTCCTCGTGAACCTCATTGACGAGCAGAAGAACGTACTCTACAGGTACCCCGGTATCAAAGTGGGCGACCTCTATCAGGCAACCAACGATGCTGGTAACTGGGAGTAAAAATAGGAATTCCGACACATCAAAAGGGTTGTCCATCAGGCTTTGGCAGGGTGGACAATCTTTTTGTGAGCCCCTGCCTACGCTCACCTCGGCTCCACAGAGTGTGCGCCTGGTGATTGAGGGCGTGGATTGTGTGGCCTTCCCCCGAGCGATTGCCGAGCAGGTGAACGTGGAGGAGCTCCTGAGGGCCGAGGGCATTGTGGTGTCCGAGGGCGAGGAGGTTGTTGTTGCTTGCGACCAGAGCCCGCTGTGCTACGCCCTGAAGGTTGAGGGAGGCCTGCTTGAGGAGGCCCGCGAGTGGGCAGCCCAATGGGGCGTGGAACTCGCCTATGCCACTCCTTTGGCCGCTTCGGTGCGTAGGGCTGTGGTTGGTGGCCGCCGCAAGAGGTCGCTGGCGTTGCAGTTTGGGCGTGAGGAGGTCTACGTTGCGCTTGCCGCCGAGGGGCAACTGCTCTTTGCCGAGGCTGTGATTGTTGAGAACGAGGAGTCGCTGTTGCAACTGATGTCGGTGCTCAATGGCGACTTCGACCTGCGCAAGGCCGACCTGTTTGTGTCGGGTGTGGATGGCAAGGGACGCACCAAATGGCTGGGCCGCTACTTCCGCCACTGCAAGTGGGAGAAGGAGTGGGCAGACGTATATAATAAATAGGTATAGAAGAAGGGTAGAGAATGAGAATTATCAGCGGAAAATATAGGGGCCGCACCATCACCCCGCCTCGCAACCTGCGAGCAAGGCCCACCACCGACTTTGCCAAGGAGAACTTGTTTAATGTGCTGGGCAACTTGGTGGACTTTGAGGAGGTGGATGTGCTGGACTTGTTTTCGGGCACGGGGTCCATCAGTTATGAGTTTTGCTCGCGTGGGGCGAGGAGTGTTACGAGTGTGGAGGTCAATGCGGTGCACAATGCTTTCATCCGCAAGACGGCGCGTGAACTGGGATTTTCCAATCTCTACGCCACCCACGCCAATGTGTTTCTCTACCTGAAGAGTTGCAATAAACAGTTTGACGTAATTTTCTCGGATGCGCCCTACGATTTGGAGGGTAGTGAGGAGGTTATCGACCTTGTTTTGGGGCGTGAGTTGCTGCGAGAGGATGGTTTTTTGGTCTTTGAGCACTCGAAGGACAAAAATTTTTCGGAGCACCCTAATTTTTGGCAATCAAGGAGTTACGGGAGTGTACAATTTTCGTTCTTCAAAAAATAAGAAAAAAGTTGCCGAAACGTTTGCGAAATCAAAAATTAGTATTACTTTTGTACCGCTTTAAGCAAAACACGGTGTGGTAGTTCAGCTGGTTAGAATGCCTGCCTGTCACGCAGGAGGTCGCGGGTTCGAGTCCCGTCCATACCGCAGAAAGGCCGAAGGTCAATAGACTTTCGGCCTTTTTTGTTTGTGCGGTATCTGCTCGAATCCGCGACCTCCGAACGCCCCCTTTCCAAGGGGGCTGGGGGGATGTAAATAGGGGTGCGCGGTGTATGCTCACGCGCAGCGTGAGTTCGAGTCCCGTCCATACCGCAGAAAGGCCGAAGGTCAATAGACTTTCGGCCTTTTTTGTTGTGCGGTATCTGCTCGAACCCGCGACCTCCGAACGCCCCCTTTCCAAGGGGGCTGGGGCAGGAAGGCAAGAAAGAGCAGGAAGGGCAGGAAGGGCAGGAAAGGGAATTTAGGGAGTTTAGGGAGTTTAGGGATAGAAAGAGCCTCTGCGCTCACTGTGCTCACTGCGCTCACTGTGCTCACTGCGCTCACTGTGCTCACTGCGCTTTCTGCGCTCTCTGCACTCACTTCGCTCTCTGCACTTTCTGCACTTTCTGCGCTCTCTAAATTCCCTAAATTCCCTAACCTCCTCTAAAAGCACAGGTATTTAAAAAGATACCCGCGAAAAGGAAATAATTTTCAATTTTCAATTTTCAATTTTCCAAAGTAGGTGCTAATAGAAAAATAAGACCTGCCGTTCGCGAGAACGGCAGGTCTTGAACTTACGAATAGTCTGCTCACTACTCCCAACGAGTGTGGGCGGACTCTATTTGCAAGAGTTAATCTTACATTTTGGTCATAGCATTCAGGGTAGCCTGTGCAGCGGTGCTAAGGGTGTTATTCGTAAAGGTGGAGCAGTAGGTAGTTTTACCATCCTCAAACGCCAGATTATTGATGGTGTTCTCGGAGATGGTAGCGGTAGCTGCCGAGTAAACCTTGAAACGAACATTGCTGAAGTTGTTGCCGGTAACAACGGGCGAGCCGCTAACTACGTTCACAGTCCTACCGCTGTTGACGATATTGTTGGTGAACTCAATATCGCCACGCAGCAGAACAACGTTCACGCCAGCGGGCTGGTTGAAGGTACAACCGGTAATAGTCAGGTTATCCCTCTCCTGCTCGAAGTAGAGTGCATCTGCATTTGTTGCAAAGGTGCAATCCTCGACCTTAATCTCACCGTTGCCAGGATAGATGCCGTAAACACCACCCACGAAGTTAACCTTGCTAATTACGCCGGATTTCAGGCCAATACCGCCTGCTACACCCGCAGCATACTCGATGGTAAGGTTGCGGATGTTCAGATTGGTGGCATCGTCGAACAGAGTGTCGCCATTGGTTGCCGACTCGATGTCGTTTACGGTCAAGGTGTGGCCCTTGCCGTCGATAGTAAGGCCATCCATCTTAACGGTGATAATCTGTCCGGTGCCGATGGTCTTGGTTTCCGAGAACATAACCCACTCATCAACGGTGATGTTGTTTGTGAGCTCGATGGTGCATTTTTGAGCTTTCTTGACAGCATTAACCAACGAGGCATAGTCGTTAACATAGTAGGTCAAGCCCTCTACATTCTTACCGGCCTCAATCTCGCCAATGTTGGCAATAGCGTCGGTAGTCATACCGCTAACGGTGTTGTTCAGACAGCTACCGTCGCAGTTGTAGTTACCCACAATGGTACCAATGATGTATTTGTCCTTGCCACCTGCATACTGGCCGTCTGCGCCCTTAACGGTGCAATCGATGAGCTCGTGGCCATCAACTTTCTTGGCACCACCACTGGAGCAAATATAGCCGATAACGCCACCGAGTTTGTAACCACCTTTGACGGTACAGTCGGTAAGTTTACAGTTGGTAACGCTGGTGTAGCCATAACCTACAACACCACCGGTGTATTTACCACCCCAAACCGACGAATTGCTAATGGTGATTTTGTCAACGCCTGCGTGGCAATCAGATGCGAGAATGCCGGCAGTAGAGCCGCCAACGAGGCTACCTACAACGTGTACATTGTCCAGCACTACATTCCTGATTGCGCAAGAGCCATCACAATTAAACAAACCGGCCTCGTTCTCAGTTGCAGGGTCGGTGGTGATTTTCACATTCTTAATGGTGTGGCCCTGACCATCGAACACGCCCCAACCGGCAAGGTTGGTAGGAACATAGTCAATGTTCTCGAGGTCGATGTCGGTGTTGAGTTTGAGAGTCCAATCCCACTTGTAGTAGTAATCAGTACCCTTACCGCCATTAACCGTTGCATAGTTGGAGTACGCTGTACCCAAACCATTCGAGAAGTAGGCTGCCCAGTTAGCATTCAGCTCGTTCAGCATCTTGAACGCCTCAACGGTGCTGATTGTAAGAGTCCTGCTTGTGGGGTCAAAGTAGAAACCAGCGTTGCCACCGGGAACAAAACCCTTAACCTCGTTAACCTCAAACTCGATAGACTCCATATTGAGCGACTCCGAGTCGATGGTGGCGGTCAGGTTGTAGGCCTTGCCCTGCTCGAAAGCAACACCTGCAACGACAGCGCTCTTGTGAACGCCTTTGTTGATAACAACGTTGTCGAAGGTTACGTCAACGTCGAACTCGATGTCGTAGGAGTAGGTGTTGCCGTAGGGAAGAACGAACTTGGCACCCTCGATGTTCTCAAGTGTTGTAGCGGTGGTTGCATCAACATTCCAGCCTGTGCCAACGGTGTAGGTACCCTCTGCGGGAACGGTCATCTTCAGGTTGTACACCTTGATGGAGATGCCATCATTTGCATCGAAACCGTTGTTGAAGGTGAAGTTTACTTTCGACAGCAGGTGGTTGAAAGTGAATGCTACGGGGCCATTGTCGTTATTGGCATCTTCGGCCTTCTTGCTGTAAGCAGCGTAGATAAGGTCGCTCTCGCCGTCAACGGTGTAGTCGATGGTGGCAACCTTGCCGCTATTGTCCGAAGCAGCGTTTACCGCTACGGCAGTGGGGGTCAGAGGAGCAACAGCCTCGAAGTAGTGCTGCTGTTTGGGAGCCCAATACCTTGCGCCACCGTCATACTTCCAAGCACCGGCAGTTTTGGTTACGGTTACACCATCAAACAGAGTTGCTTTCTGGCCGGTAGCATCATTTTCGTACTTTACATCAACATAGCCCCATACGCCGAACTCCGCCAGGTTGCCTGCGGTGAGCTCAGCACGGGTTGCGTTGTCAATGAAAGCATTGTCGAACGAAATCTCGTTACCGGCAGGGAGCTCGGTAATCTCCTCGTTCACACACGCTACCATACCAATAGCAGCGAGTGCCAATACAAATAGTTTTTTCATTGTGTGTAAAAATGTTAAATAAAAAAAAGTTAATAAAGTTGTTTGTGTTTGTCTATCCTTCTTTCGCCGTAACGCAAAAAACAAACACGCAGCGCAGACTCAAAAAGTCCGCACTGCGTGCCTACATATACGCCACAAAGGAGGCCATACCGAACTCAATGTTCGATTTACCCCCCCCCATTGGGTTTAAGTTGTTGATATTTATAGCGTTACGATACATACTCTGCATTTGTAATACAAGCCATATCCACTTGGTCCCAAGTGTAACAGCAGATGTGCTGTGTTTTACAGCACAGCCACCCTAATTACAAATGTATAATATTGTCTGCAAAAAATCAAACATTTTTCACTCTAATATTACCTATTTATATACAAAATGTGCAAATATACACACCGCTATGTGCACATTTTTCCCGTGTACTGTTTGCTACTTTAGGTTAGAGGGGACGCTGAAAAAGGCGCGAGATGTCGTTCCACGTGGCGTAGAACATCAGCGCAAAGAGCAGGGCCATACCCACCATCTGGGCATACATCAGCACCTTGTCGCTCGGCTTGCGGCGAGTGATGACCTCAATGAGCAGGAACAACACGTGGCCACCGTCCAGAGCCGGTATGGGCAACACGTTCATCACCGCAAATATCACCGACAGCAGGGCCGTAATCTTCCAGAAGTGCTCCCAATTCCACTCGGTGGGGAATATCTGACCTATGGCGATGGGACCACCCAGGGCCTTGTACATCTCCGTCTTGGGCTGCACAATCATCTTGAGCTGTTTCCAGTAGTCGCTCATCTCCTCGCCAACCCTCTGTGCGCCACGTGGCAGGGCCTGCCAGAAGTTGTAGGTACGGGTGCGGATGGGGATGTAGGAGGCCGAGTTGAGCCCCACACCAATCTTACCATCCTTGTCCACGGCAACCTCCACCTCCACAACATCCTCGCCCCTGAGCACGCTCACCCTCACGGTGTCGCCTGCGTGGGACATCAGCAGGGGACTGTATTGGTCGAAAAACTCTGCGCTCTCGCCCTCAAAGGCAACAAACCTGTCGCCTGCCTGCAGGCCCGCTGCGGCCGCACCGCTACCCTCCACAACGCCCGCAACCTCAAAGGGTACACGGGGAGTGATGAAGTCGGTCTGCTCCACAAAGTCCATAACCGATTGGGTGGGCATCTCGATGGCCACCTGTGTGCCACCACGCTCCACGATGGTTGTCTTGTCGCTCTCAATGGCGAGCGAGGTCAAAATCTTGGCATAGTCCTCCACGGGGGTGCCACCGATGGAGATAATCTTGTCGCCATTGCGGAAGCCCACCTCGTGGCCGTAGTCGTTGAAGACATAGCCATAGGGCATTTCGCTGTTGGAGATGTAGGTGTCGCCCCAGCGTAGGCTTATGCCCACATAGATGCCGAAGGCGAGCACCACGTTCATCAACACACCACCCAACATCATCAGCAGTCGCTGCCAGGCGGGCTTACTGCGGAACTCCCACTCTTTTGGCTCGCTGGCAAGGGCCTCGGTGTCCATACTCTCGTCCACCATACCCGACAACTTCGCATAGCCACCAAAGGGTAACCAGCCAATGCCGAACTCCGTCTCGCCCCAATGCCACTTCACCCACGCCTTGCCAAAGAAGATGCGGAACTGCTCAACCCTCACTCCGAAGAGCTTTGCAAAGAAGAAGTGCCCAAACTCGTGTATCAACACCAGCAGGGTAAAACTGAGTATGAATTGGGCTATTTTTACTACAATATCCATCAGTATTTCAAGCGTTTAATTTGGTTACAATTCTTTCACAATCTCCTCTGCAATGCGGCGCGACTCGCTGTTGGAGAGTGCGTAGTCCTCCACCGAGGGCGAGGCCACAAAGGTGGCACGGCAGAGGGTTTGTTGTATAACGTGGGCAATGTCGATATATTTTATCCTGCCTGCCAAAAAAGATGCCACGGCTACTTCGTTGGCTCCGTTCATCACACAACAACTGTTGCCCCCTTTGCGCAGACACTCATAGGCGGTCTGCAACATCGGGAAACGTTCGTTGTCCACCTTCTCGAAGGTGAGCGTCGGGTGGTCGGCAAAACTAAACCTGCTCTCGCCACACTCGCCCCTGAGGGGAAAACGCAGTGCAAACTGAATGGGCAGGTGCATATCGGGTGCGCCGAGTTGCGCCTTGATGGCTCCATCATCAAACTCCACCATTGAGTGTACGATGGACTGCGGGTGTACCAACACGTCAATCTGCTCGGGCTTCAGCCCAAAGAGCCACTTGGCTTCGATGACCTCAAAGCCCTTATTCACAAGGGTTGAGGAGTCGATGGTAATCTTTGCACCCATCGACCAATTGGGGTGGGCAAGGGCCTGCTCCACCGTGACGTTGGCCAACTCCTCGGCAGGGGTGCGCAGGAAGGGACCTCCGCTGGCGGTGATAATCACCCTCCTCACGGGCGACACCTCACCCAACAAGCACTGAAATATGGCCGAGTGCTCGGAGTCGATGGGCAGAATGGGCACGTTGCGTTCGGCTGCCTCGCGCATAATGTGCTCACCGGCCACCACAAGGCTCTCCTTGTTGGCCAGCGCAAGTCGCTTGCCGGCCTTCACGGCCGAGAGCGAAGGCAGCATACCGGCATAGCCCACAAGGGCATTAACCACCGTGTCCACCTCGCCGGAGGTAACCACCTGCGAGAGGGCTTCGTCGCCTGCATAGACCTTCACGGGCTCGTTGCGAAGTGCCTCGCTCACAACCCCATAGAGGCTTTTGTCGGCGATGACCACGTTGTCGGGTCCGAACTCTTTGGCCTGCTCCACGAGCCTCTCCCACGAGCGGGCGGCGGTGAGGGTTGTTACCTCAAATTCATCGGGTCGCTGTCGCACAATGTCGAGTGTCTGCTGTCCGATGCTACCGGTGGAGCCAAGAAGTGCCAATCGTTGTTTCATTGCTACTGCTCTTATAAATCTATCGTGTATGTGTGAATAGTTTTTTGTGTCTATCTTATTTTCTGGCTGGGGGCGTTTAGAACACGAGGTACTGCTCGGGGTCCACAGCCTTGCCGTCGTACCACAGCTCCAGCCCTATGGTGGTGGCACCCCCTTCGGCTGTCTCCTCGTTCCAAGTGGCACCAATGGCCTCTCCGCCCTTCACGCGGTCGCCCACCTGCTTGTGGGCCTGTCCGAGCCCTCGGTAGATGGTGAGCAGGTTGGCCGAGTGTTGGAGTTGTATGGTGTAGCCCTCCGGCTCCCAGATGCAGAGTACCACCGTGCCGTCCTGCACGGCGCACACCTGCTGGATGTCGGCCACCGAGAGAGTGAGCCCAGGGCGACCATCGGCGGGTGCAAACTTCTCCACCACTGTGGCTTTCACGGGCAGGAGCATCTCCATATTGGATATTTTAGCCTCTTTTTTGTTGCCACCCTTGCGGTTCTTCTTGAGCCCATAGCGGCCGTTGCTCTCCAACTGCTTGCGCAGCACAGAGTCGATGGGCGAAGGGGCCACGACCTCTTTTTCCTCCACAATGCGCTCCTCCTCTTGGGGGTTGAGGCTGCGGATGACGGGGCCCTTACCCTCCATCACTTGGGCTACGTTGTCGGTGTAGACGGTCATATAGGCGAGTTCTCTCTCGAGCGAGTCGAGTCGTATGATGTTCTCAATCATCGTTTCGCGCGAGCGTATGCCCTCATAGCCGGGCACAATGTCGAGCACCTTGGTGAATGCTGCCACCAGCAACGAGGCCACAAAGACCACAGCTACCCACGCTGCCACACGACCGATAATCTTCCAAGCGGTCTGGTAGGAGTACCACACCTCCCTGCCTTCGGGGTCGGTTATGCTGATGCGATGACGCACCTTCAGGTGGCGCAAAAAATATCTCAAATTTCCACTTCCCATATGCAAAATTTCCGCTTTTAGGGCGACTTTTCGCCAATTAACCCACAAAGATACATTTTAGTTTGGCAAAAACGCCCACTTATATTATGAATTTTGATTTTTAAGAGGTACTTTTGCGGCACTAAAACGAGGGGTACCTTCGTTAGAAGAATAGTCGAAAAGATTATAAAATAAATATTTACACTATGAAAAAACCAACTCTTCTTGTTTTGGCAGCCGGTATGGCTTCGCGCTACGGCTCGCTCAAACAGATGGATGGCGTGGGCCCTTGCGGTGAGGCCATCATCGATTACTCCATCTACGATGCTGTTCGTGCAGGCTTCGGCAAGGTGGTGTTTGTCATTCGCCAAACCTTTGCGGAGTCTTTCAAAGCAGCCTTCTCGGAGTCGCGCTTTGGTGGCAAAATCAAGGTGGACTTTGTGTTCCAGGAGCTTGATAAACTGCCCGAGGGCTTCAGTGTCCCCGAGGGCCGTGTGAAACCTTGGGGTACCAACCACGCAGTGATGATGGGTGCCGAGGCTATCGACACTCCCTTTGCGGTAATCAACGCCGACGACTTCTACGGCTACGATGCTTTCAAAACTATGGCAGGCTACCTCACCTCGCTGCCCGAGGGTAGCAAGGGTGCCTACTGTATGGTTGGCTACAAACTCTGCAATACCCTGAGCGACTTCGGCAGCGTGTCGAGGGGCGAGTGTGTTGTGGACGGCGATGGTAACCTCTGCGCTATGACCGAGAGGCTTGGTATCAAACGCCTCTCCGATGGTAGGGTTATCTATGAGGAGGCCGGTGAGCAGAAGGAGATTTCGGAGGACGCAACCGTGTCGATGAATATGTTTGGTTTCACTTCCGACTACTTCACCCACAGCGAGAGCCTCTTTGTGGAGTTCCTCTCCAAGGAGGAGACTATGGCCAACCCCAAGAGCGAGTTCTTCATTCCTCTGGTGGTGAACGCCCTCATCAATAGTGGTGCCGCCAAGATGAAGGTGCTCACTTGCGATGCACAGTGGTTTGGCGTAACCTACAAGGAGGACAAGCCCGACGTGGAGGCCAAAATCAGGGCCCTTATTCGCCAGGGTGAGTATCCCGCAAAACTTTGGTAGAGAGCGCAAAACGAGAAGCCGTCTAACAAGGTGATTTCTGCGTTACGCTCGCCCTCAAAATCCTCATTTACGCCGAGTAAACTGCGGTTTTTCGGGCCACGCAAGCCTTGAAATCCCTCTTGTTATACAACTTCTAATAAAATACAAAGGTGTGTCTAAAACATTAGACACACCTTTGTTATTGTATGTGTGGGGGTAGTATGTGTGGTGCCCCGCCTTAGGCCGACACCACGTCCTTACTACAGGTTACTCCCTCGGAGTCTTTGGCCCACACTCCGTGGGCACGCAACACCTGCTCGATGATGTCCCTCACGCAACCCTTGCCACCCGCAAACTCCGACACATAGCGCGAAGCCTCGATGCACTCCCAGGCGGCATCGGCAGGGGCCACGGGTAGGCCTACGGCACGCATACACTCCAAGTCGGGAATGTCGTCGCCCATAAAGAGCACGTTCTCTCTGTTCCAACCATTGCGCTCGATGACCTCGTTGAGGCAACCGAGTTTGTCGCTGATGTCGATGTGCAGTTCGCTCACGTTGAGGTGTTTGAAACGCTTGGCGAGGGTTTCGCCACGGCCGCCACTGATGATTACCACCTTGTAGCCGTGCTTGACGGCATAGGCCACAGCGTAGCCATCTTTGGCGTTGTACTTGCGGATGAAGTCGCCATTGGCCAAGGGGATGATGCCACCATCGGTAAAGACGCCATCCACGTCAAACACAAAGGCTTCCACCTTTGCAATATCTTCTTTGAAGTTTCCCATATTACCTGAAAATAAATGTAATCCTTATCGTGGGTGAGTTGTCTGCTCACGCTCCACAAAGGTACTCATTTTAGGCGAATTGCCCAAAGCGAGTGGTCAATTTCGGCAAAAGCCCACCTTTGGCCTGCGCCCTCCCTCACTCCGAGGGCCTTGCAGATGGCGGCCGAGGAGTGTGGAAAGCCGTGGCGTGTGAGTTCTATCTTCTTGGACACAAGGCGTTTGAGTTCTTTGGGGCGGTAGGGTACAATTTGCTCCACCTCGTAGGTGCGCCCTATGGTGGGACTTGTCGGCTCGGTGGTCGCAAAACCATAACCCCCATAGCAGGCAAGGCCGCAACTATGGCACCACTCCGCCACAAGGCCCGCCTTGCGTAGTGCCGCATCGGGCACCACAAGGTAGCGGTAGGACTCCTTTGCGCTCTCAAATGGGGCCGTGGCGGTTGTTGTGGCCGTGCGGTTGTCGGCAGGGGCGGCAAAGGTACCCACACCGAGTGCTGTGGCCCTGACGACCCTCTCGGTGCGCCCACGCTCCCAATCGACCAGCACCTCCTTGCACTCTCCACCGAGCGACACCACCTCCACGCTCGCACCCTCACCAAAGGCACGCAGGGCCTCGGTGGTGTCGAACATTGGTGATAGTTTCACACACAGGCGGTCGCACTTCTGCTTGAGCAGTGGGAGTAGGTCGGCAATGTTTGGCGAGCAATCCTCCAAGCAGACCATCTTCTTGCCCTCGGCACCTCGGCGGTCGGGGTCGGCATAGATGAGGTCGGCGTGGGGCAGGGTGGCGACGTACTCCTCCGAGGAGCCCACCACTACATCCACGTTCTCTGCACCCATAAGGGCGAGGTTGTAGCGGGTGATTTCGGCCAACTCGGGGTTGCGCTCGATGGCCACCACACGCTCGAAGCGGCGTGAGAGGTAGAGGGTATCCACACCCAACCCGCAGGTCATATCCACCGCCAAGCTGCCCCCATACTCCTTGTGGGCGGCACACTCCTCGCTGCTCGACTGCTCAAAGGCGAGCGAGGGCAGAATGGCCCTTGCGGCATAGTAGGAGGGGAGTTTGCGGCGAGCCCTTTGGAGGTACTTCACCTGTGAGGCCACCTCACGTGGGTAGCGTAGGCGTTTGTCGAGTGCAATCTCCGTGGGGTTGCGCTCGATGTTGGCCTCAATCTCTTCGCGTAGGGGAGTGCTCTGGAGCAACTCTATCTCTTGTTTTTCCATAGTCGTTTGTCGTTTTTGAGTGTGGGTAGTGTGGCGAGCAGGGCGGCGGCGAGTAGGTAGCAGCCAATGGTTAGCCACGTTGGCACCTCCACCTGCGCAGCACTCCACGGCCAGTCTGCCACCACCTCCACACACCTGTTCTGCAACTCGGCAGCCCCACCAACGATGGCTCCCACCACTCCGTGGAGAGCCCCCACGGGTAGGAGTACCCACACAATGGAGCCCAGCACAATCACGTTGGCAGTGAGCATCACAATGGGGTTGAGCACCACACCAACAAGGCTCACCACCCCGAAGGTGTCGGCCACAAGGGGAAGCGTGGCCAGCGTGGAGCAAAGGCCCACGATGACTACTCCGAGTGCCCAATTTGCCACTCTCCACCGTGTGTGCATCCGTTCCATCAGGGGCCCATAGCCCACCAGGATGCCCGCTACGGCCACAGCCGAGAGCTGGAAACTTATGTCGTAGAGGTTGTTGGGGTTGGCAATCAACATCACCGCAAGTGCCCCACACAACACATTGACCGCCGAGCGACCTCCGCCACCCTCGGCCAGAGCCAATTGGGCGATGCAGAACATCAGGGTTGCCCTCACCACCGAGGGCGAGGCTCCCGTGGTGAGCGCATAGACAATCATCACGGCTGCACACACCACGTTGCGCCAAATGTGTCCTCTGCGCCCCGCAAGTGGCAGGAGCGCACAAAAGGCCCACACCAACATAGCCACAATACCCACGTGCAAGCCCGATATGGCTAGCAGGTGGGAGGCTCCTGCGCGGGAGTAGGCCGTGCGTAGGGAGTGGCTCATCTCGCCCCTGTGCCCAAAGGCCATCGCCTTGCACACCGCTGCGGTGTCGCCCTCAAGCCCAAGCCTGTCGAAGCGGCCGAGTAACCACGCCTGAGCCCGTGCAAAGACTATTTGTGGAGTGGGGTTGGCCTTGCCGATAAGAGCCCAGTCGTTCTCATTGTCCACCCAGCAGCGACCACTCACACCTCTGCGCAGCATCAGTTGGCCATAGCTACCCTCGGGCCACTCGCGCACCACTGTGCGTAGGGCTACTCGGCTACCGAGGGTGGCGTGTAGGGCGGTGTCGGCATTGATTTCCACCGTGCGCACCTTGCCCTCCACCGCAATGCGCCCCTCGCACCTGTGGCGATGGCCTTGCAGGGTTGGGTGGGAGGTTATGGTGGCGGTGGCGATGATGGGTTTGTCGTAGGGGAGGTCGGTTGGAGTTGTGCGCAGGGCGGTGGTGCTCATTGCCGCAAAGACGATGGCAAAGGCGGCATAGGCTGCTGCAATGGCCTTGGTGCGCCCACTGAACAGACTGCCCACGATGCACACAGCCGAGGCGATGGCCGTAACCCACCAAGGTGCTCCCTCGGCCACACCGGCCAACAACACACCCACCACCACGAGTGGCAAAATCTTAACGACGGGTGGAAGCACGGGGCGCAGAGGGTGG
>JAFVSY010000058.1 GCA_017503465.1 Tidjanibacter sp.
ATTCTCAATTCTCAATTCTCAATTCTCAATCCCCGTTCTACTCCTCCACAATCTCAATGGGGACCTCAATGTCGAGAGGCTTGTTGGTGGGAATCATACCCCAGATGAGCGTGCCGATGGCGATGAGGCCCGACACGATGGCCAATATGGTGATGGGGTCCAACTTCTTGCGTTTGGGCTGTGGTGTTGCCGAGGTTTGGGGCTTTGCGGGAGTGGCCTTTTTGGGCTGCTCTGCCTGCTCGCTATCCTCGCCGTAGAGGGCGTCAATCTTGGCCAACTTCTTCTTGGGCTCCTCGGGTGCAACGGCTTTGGGAGCAACTTGTGCAGGCTTCTTTTCCACCGCTACCACCTCGGGTGCGGGCTCGGCCACTTTCGGCTCCTCGACTACTGCCGCCTTGACCTCGGGCTGCTCGTCCACTGCATCAATGGTGTGCGATTGGGGATTGAAGATGAACTCCACGCCACCATTCACGCCGGCCAACAACACACCCACACCATCCAGGATGAACTTCTTGTTGGTGGCAAGTTGGCTCTTGATTGCGCCCACATATTGCTCCACAGCCCCTGCAGCCTCCTCTTCGGAGAGGCCCAGACCGCCGGCTACGAGTGCAACAAGGCCGCCATCGCTCTTCTTGAGCATCTCCATAAAGACAATTTCGCCACTCTCCTTGCGGCGCAACAAGGTGCCGACTTCGGGAATGATAAGCCTGGTGTTCTCGGCAATGTACTGCGCAACGAGCGAACTGATTTTTACGGTCATATCCTTATGTTGTTTTAATCGTTTGACTCTCTTGTGTTTGTAAATAACTGTCAAAAGTAAGAATTTTTTATGAAAAAACTGCCAAAAAGTCAGTAAAATATGCCAAATTGAATATAAGAGGGGAAAATTGTTGATAATCTCAAAAAGATTTATTTGCTTTGTGTCGCCTTTGATTGGAGAAAGTAACTCGATTACTTTGGCATTTTTTCACCAAAGTAGCCGAGCCGGATTGAAAATTAACTCTCAAATTTGTTGCGATGAAAAACAAATACATTGACCTGATTGAGCAAACCTACGATTGGCCACAGGCAGAATTTTCGGTTGAGGATGATGAACTCTATTTCCACGATGTGCCCCTGATGGACATCATCAAACAGTATGGCACACCGCTGAAAATTACCTACCTGCCAAAAATATCATCGCAAATCCAGAGGGCCAAAAGGCTCTTCAATGTGGCAATGGCGAAGGTGGACTACAAGGGTACCTACAACTACTGCTACTGCACCAAGAGCAGCCACTTCTCCTTTGTGTTGGAAGAGGCACTCAAAAACGACATCTACCTCGAAACATCCTCGGCCTACGACATCCACATCATCAATGCTCTCTACGAACAGGGCCTGATTAACAAGGATATGTACACCGTGTGCAATGGTTTCAAGCGTCAGCAGTATGTGGAAAACATCGCCGGCCTCATCAACAACGGCTTCATCAACACCATCCCCGTGTTGGACAACAAGGAGGAGTTGGACCAGTTCGACGGCCTGCTGGAGAAGCCCTGTCAGCTCGGTATCCGCATTGCGGCAGAGGAGGAACCCAAGTTTGATTTCTACACTTCGCGCCTCGGAATTCGCTACAACGACATTGTCGATTTCTACAAAAAACGCATCAAGGGCAACAAGAAGTACAAACTGAAAATGCTCCACTTCTTCATCAATACGGGTATGAAGGACACTGCCTACTATTGGAACGAGTTGAGCAAATGTATTCAGGTTTATTGCGATTTGAAGAAGATTTGTCCCGACCTTGACAGCCTAAATATCGGTGGCGGATTTCCAATCAAGAACTCGCTCAACTTCGACTACGACTACGAATATATGGCCGAAGAAATCGTTGCACAAATCAAAAACAACTGCAACCTAAACGGCGTGGAGGAGCCCAATATCTTCACCGAGTTTGGCTCGTTCACCGTGGGCGAGAGTGGGGCAACCCTCTTCTCGGTGCTCACCCAGAAGCAGCAGAATGATAGGGAGAGGTGGTATATGATTGACAGCTCGTTTATGACCACCCTGCCCGACATTTGGGGCATCGACCAGAGGTATCCGCTTTTGGCCATCAACCATTGGGACAAGGAGTACCAGAGGGTGTTCCTCGGTGGCCTCACCTGCGATAGCGAGGACTTCTACAGTGGCGAGTCGCACTCCAATGCGGTCTTTTTGCCAAAACTTGAGGAGGGCGAGCCGCTCTATGTTGGTTTCTTCCACACGGGAGCATATCAGGAGTCGGTGGGTGGCTTTGGTGGTATCCAGCACTGCCTCACCCCTGCGCCCAAGCACATCCTCATTGATGTGGACAAGGAGACGGGCGAGTACTACACACGACTTTTTGCCAAGGAGCAGAGTTATAGGTCTATGATGCGCATACTTGGCTACTAATAAAAAATGCACAATAGCGGGTGAATTTTGCACCGCACTTCGATAGGCGAGTTCTCATTTGCGAAAGCAAACTGCGGACTCGCCTTCTTGCTTGGCACAAAATTCCCTCCGCTCTCTGCATTTTTTTGTCCAACGTCTTTTTTTAGGGAGTTTAGTGAGGTTAGGGAATTTAGGCAACTTCTCTCTACACTCCCTAACCTCTCTACACTCCCTAATTTCCCTTTCTTTCCCTTTCTGCTCTTTCTGCCCTTCTCCTCGGATTACTGCACTTCGCTGCGCTTCGTTTGTGATCCGTTGGCTCCCCAAGGCAGTAAAGTTGCAAAACGAGCCGTACTGCGCACGGCTACTTTTTGTTGCACCAAA
>JAFVSY010000059.1 GCA_017503465.1 Tidjanibacter sp.
AGGTCGGAGTTCTCGATGAGGTCCCTGGGGATGGTAATCTCCTCAAAGGTTTCCATATGCATAAGGTGAACGCCGAGGTCGTCCTCGTAGGTGTACTGATAGGGACGGCGCTCCACGCGCACGGGCTCAATTTTCTCACTTACCGACGAGTAGGTCTTGTCAAGTACGCGACCATTCTCAAGGTTTTTCAGTTTGGTACGGATGAAAGCGGGGCCTTTGCCGGGCTTAACGTGCTGGAAATCGACAACGAGGAAGGTCTTGTTGTCCATATCGATACACATACCGATTTTGATGTCTGATGCTGTTGCCATAGTAGTGTTTGTTATTTTGTTTAGACTAAAAAATTTCGCTTTGCAAATGTTTGTTCTTTTACCCCAAGGGGCGTTGAGCCTACAAAAGTAGTAAAATTTGTATAAAAACCTACAAATTTACTGTAAGAATGTCAGTTTTAAGCCCCTTTCGGCCTATGGCCTCCAACACTCGCGGTAGGGCATACATCATATTTTTGGAGGCTTTGACCGAGTCGTGGAATACGATGATGTTGCCGGGGTGCAGGTGTCGGATGACCTTCTGGGCGCAACGTGCGGGGGAGACCTTGTGGTCGTAGTCCTCGGAGATGTTGTTCCACATCACCACTCGCCACCCTTGGCTGCGCATCGTGCGCACCTCTCGCAGGGCAATGCGACCATAGGGAGGACGGAAAAGGCGCGTGTGGGGCAAGAACTGGCCGGCCTTGTAGGCGCTGGCCATATACTCATCGCTGCTGACGAGCCACCCGCGAGTGTGGTTGTAGGAGTGGTTGCCTATGGCGTGGCCTCGGCGCTCGATTTCCTCGATGAGTTCGGGGTACATCTCGGCGTTGTTGCCAAGGCAGAAGAAGGTCGCTTTGGCACCATACTTGTCGAGCGTGTCGAGTATGAACTCGGTGATTTTCGGGGTGGGCCCATCGTCGAAGGTTAGGTAAACGGTGTCTTTGCTCTCCACCCGCCACAACATCGTGGGGGTGTGCTTGCGCATTATTTTGGGCCAACGGAAATACATATCAATTTTTGGGGCTGTTTGTCGCAGACAAAGGTATGAAATTTTGACAAAATTTGCTATCTTTGCGGTAAGAGAACAAATAAAGTGCAAGAAGTGATGACTATGGGAAGGAATTTTTTGAACAAATTGGTTGGGATGCTGATTGTGATTGGTGCCGGTGTGGTGCTGATTGGTTGCGACTCCTCGACCATAGGCACCGGCAAACAGGCTGCCGGAGGTGCCCCCTATGAACTTATCGCTGTGGTGGAGAAACCCCAATGGGAGGGCCCCGTGGGCGACACCTTGCGTGCGGTCTTTGCACAGCCGGTGGACTATGTGAACCAATATGAGCCCCGCCTCGACCTGATGAGGGTTATGGGTAGTGCCTTTGAGGGGTTTATTAAAGTACACCGCAATGTGCTCTTTGTTACGGTTGCTCCCGACAAACCACTTGGCACTTCGGCCGTGAAGGAGCGTTATTCCGATGGGCAACTCATCGTCTACGTTACCGCCCCCAATGACGAGGCTATGGCGGCCTACCTCTCCGAAAATAAGGAGGAGTTGGTGAAGGCCTTTGAGGATGCCGAGAGGGAGAGGGCCATCCGCCTCAACAAGAAACACAAGGAGGGCGTGATGGTGGACAAGATTAAGAAGATGTTTGGCTTCCACATAGACCTTCCCCGTGGCTACACTTCGCGTGGCACAAGTGGCGACAGCCTGCTGGTAACCTCGTTTGAGTATCCGCTGGCCACACAGGGCATTGCCATCTACTCCTACCCCTACACGGGTAAGAGCGACTTTGAGAGGGATAACCTCATCAAGCAGCGCAACAACTTTGTGAAGAACATCCCCGGCCCCTCGGACGGTTCCTATATGAAGACGGTGGATGTCTACACTCCGGAGGTTAAGTACAAACGTATCAATGGCAGGTTTTGGGCCGAGATGCGTGGTTTCTGGGACTTGGAGGGCGACTTTATGGGTGGCCCGATGTTGAGCTGGAGCACCCTTGACACGGAGAACAACAAGGTCATCTGCATCGACTGCTACATCTTTTCACCCAAACACGGCCAGAGGGACCTGCTGCGTGGCCTTGAGCACCTCATCTACTCGGTGGAATTTCCCACGGCAGAGGAGGGTGCTGAGGTGAAAAAATAGGCGTGCAAGAGAGGAAGAAACTGAGAACAATCCAAATAACCAAGAGAAAGATAGAGAAACTTATGGCACTCAAAGAGAGAATTAAAGCCACCCTCACCCCTCGCAATGTGGTTGCGTGGTTGGGCGTGGTGCTGGGCGTGGTGGTTATGTCCGCAGGTTTTGTGCTCTTTACCAACCCCTATAAAATCATCCCCGGCGGAGTCTATGGTTTGGGCCGCGTGTTGCACCACATCTTCCCTGCCATACCGACCGGTACGTTTGGTTTTATGTTCGACATCCCGCTGATGATTTCGGGCTTCCTGATTTTCGGCAGTTCGTTTGGAGCCAAGACCATCTTTGCA
The DNA here is from genome assembly GCA_017503465.1 of Tidjanibacter sp. Lineage (GTDB taxonomy): Bacteria > Bacteroidota > Bacteroidia > Bacteroidales > Rikenellaceae > Tidjanibacter. Next base: position 2,517 of record JAFVSY010000059.1, read on the forward strand.
GCCCTGCTCACTCCAGTTGTGATGAACAATATGACCAGTTGGATTGGCGAGGACCCCGCCGATGGAGTGTCGCTGCTGAGCACAATGTTCAACTTCTCGGACAACCTGCTGATGGCAGCCATATTTGGTGGCCTGCTGATTGGTGCCGGTACGGGTATCATCATCCGTAGCGGAGCCACCTCGGGCGGCACGGACATCGTGTCGATGATATTGAGCAGGTATCTGAGGGTGAAGTTTTCGAGCGCGATGTTTGGTGTGGAGAGCTGCATCGTCTTGGTGGGTATGATTGTCTTTGCCGACTACACCCTGCCTCTCTACTCGCTCATAGCCATCTTTGTGAGTGCCAAGGCACTCGACTTTGTGCTGGATGGTGCAAGTTACGAAAAACTGCTCTTTGTAATTTCCGACCATAGGGAGGAAATCAAACACTTCATTCTGCACGAAATGGGGCGTGGTGGCACGTGGATACACTCCAGCGGTATGTACACCGACAAAGAACGCGAAATGGTCTTTCTCGTGGTGAGCCGCAAGGAGATTGCCCAAGTGAAACACAAGATACACACCATAGACAAAGATGCCTTCGTGGTGGTTGTGGATGCCTACGAAACCTACGGCGATGGCTTCAAACAGTTTGACCCCGAAACGGAGAAGAATACAAACAACGCATAGAGGCGTATGCAAAACGCTTTTTTGCGCTCAACCCAATCAATAATCCCGAACTAATGAAGATTGCACGAGCCACAACAGGTGGCGGAGAGAAACTCTACATCGAAACATACGGTTGCCAAATGAATGTTGGCGACACCGAAATCATAGTATCCATAATGCAAGCCGAGGGGTATGAGTATACCCGCAACATCGAGGAGGCCGACATTATCCTTGTGAACACCTGCTCGGTGAGGGACAATGCCGAACAGCGCATTTGGGGCCGACTCAAGGAATTCCACCGCTACAAGAGGGCCAAACGCTCGCTTGTGGTGGGCATTGTGGGCTGTATGGCCGAGAGGCTCAAGGAGCAGCTGCTGGAGAAGGAACCCATTGTGGACATCGTGGCCGGCCCCGACACCTACCGTGATATGCCCAAGTTGGTGCAGGCGGCAAGGGCAGGTGGTAAGGGTGTGAACGTTGCCTTATCGCAGGAGGAGACCTATGGGGACATCCGCCCCGTGAGACTTGACAGTAATGGCGTGAGTGCCTTCATCAGCATTATGAGGGGGTGCATCAATATGTGTTCCTACTGCGTGGTGCCCTACACCCGAGGCATAGAGCGCAGCCGCAACCCCGAGACCATCTTGCGTGAGGCCCGAGAGTGCTATGAGGCGGGCTATAGGGAGGTAACCCTGCTGGGCCAAAATGTGAACTCCTACCGCTGGAGAAGTGGTGGCGAGGACGAGGAGTGTGTGGACTTTCCGCGACTTATGGAGATGGTGGCCGCCGTGGCACCCGACCTGCGTGTGAGGTTTGCCACATCCCACCCCAAGGACCTCTCCGATAGGCTTATTGAGGTTATGGCCGCCCACCCGAACATCTGCCGAGCCATCCACCTGCCCGCGCAGAGTGGTAGTAGCCGTATGTTGCAGATTATGAACCGCAAGTACACCCGCGAGTGGTACCTGGGGCGCATCGCAGCCATCCGTGCCGCAATGCCCGACTGTGCCATCACCACCGACCTCATCGCGGGCTTCTGTACCGAAACACTTGAGGACCACGCCGAGACCCTCTCGCTTATGAGGGAGGTGGGCTACGAGAGCGCCTTTATGTTTAAGTTCTCAATGAGGCCCAACACCTATGCCGCACGCCACCTTGTGGACGACGTGAGCGAGGAGGAAAAGACTCGCCGCCTGACGGAGATTATCAACCTCCAAAACGAACTCTCGGCCAAGAGTAACCGTAGGGATGTGGGCAAGGAGTTTGAGGTGCTGGTTGAGGGCCACTCCAAGCGTAGCGAGGCCCAACTGTGTGGCCGCACATCGCAGAATAAGATGGTGGTGTTTGACGCAGCCGAGGGTATCAAGGCGGGCGACTACGTGAGGGTGAAGATTACCGACTGCTCCTCCGCCACCCTCTTTGGAAGTCTGGCACCGAAAGCCTAATGGCAGAAAATTGAAAATTGAAAATTGTGGTGAGCAGTAAAGGGCAAGAAAGGGCAGAAAGAGCAAGAAAGGGCAGAAAGGGAATTTAGGGAATTTAGAGAGGTTAAGGAAGGGATAGAGCCTCTACACTCCCTACACTCCCTACACTCCCTCACTCTCTACACTCTCTACACTCTCTACACTCCCTACATTCCTTAAACTCACTCAACTCCCTAAACTCCCTACAACCACAGAGGGCACAGTTGCGGCAGAGCCGCTGATTGCAATTTCGACCACCCCTCCCGACCTCCCCTATCGTAGGGGAGGAGTACTTGGTGGTGCTACCAAATGCTATTAGGCCTTAAACTCCCTACATTCCTTAAACTCACTACAACCACAGAGGGCACAGTTGCGGCAGAGCCGCTGATTGCAATTTCGACCACCCCTCCCAACCTCCTGCTCGGCGGGGCCGCCGAGCGCAATTTCGACCACCCCTCCCAACCTCCCCTATCGTAGGGGAGGGGTACTTGGTGGTGCTA
>JAFVSY010000060.1 GCA_017503465.1 Tidjanibacter sp.
CTTGCACCTCGCGGAGCAGGGTGTGCAACTCGGCCCTTGTGGCGGCGTAGTCGGGGTGGTCGTAGACGTTGGTCATCTCACCCTGCACGCCCTCTCGCAGGTCGTAGAGTTCCCACTCGTCCACGTCGTTGTAGAAGTGGATGAGTTTGTAGTCGGCGGTGTGAATACCGTAGTGCCTCTTCACCGAGTGCCACGAGGGGTACTCGTAGTAGTGGTAGTAGACCGCCTTGCGCCAATCTTCGGGCACGGCACCCTTGCGTGAGGTGAGCACGGGCACCAACGAGCGGCCCTGAATATCCTCGGGCACCTCCACGCCCGCAAATTCAAGCAGGGTGGGGGCAAAGTCGATGTTCATAGCGAGTGCTTTGGTCCTGACGCCCTTCTTGATAGCCTTGGGGTAGCGCACCATCAGGGGTGTGCGGTGGCACTCCTCATACATAAACCTCTTGTCGAACCAACCGTGCTCGCCGAGGAAGAAACCCTGGTCGGAGGTGTAGATGATGATGGTGTTGTCCAACTCGCCAATACTCTCCAAGTGGTCCAGCAATCGGCCCACGTTCTCATCCACGGCCTTGATTACGGCACAATAGTCCCTCATATATTGCTGATACTTCCAGCGGACAATTTCCTCCTCGCTGGCCGTCTCCTTCATTGCATTCCACTCCTCGATGCGCCCTGCGTAGGCTTCGCCCCAACGCTCCTTCTCCTCGGGAGTCATACGGTCCCAAGCGGCCTTGAACTGCTCCACCGAGGCGCGGTGGTTGTTGGCACGGCTCACATCGGCCACATTGGCATTGCTCCAGTCGCCCAAGTCGTAGTCGGCGGCGAGTTGCTCGTTGGTCATCACTTTGAGGTCCCATTCGGGCCACATATGGGTGCCAATCTCCATCTCCTGCTCACGGGCGGCGGTGCCACGTCCTGCGTAGTCGTCCAGCAGGGTGGCGGGCTCGGGGAAGGTGTGGTCGTTGTACATACCGAGGTGTCGCTGTGCGGGCATCCAGTTGCGGTGGGGTGCCTTGTGGTAGTAGAGCATCGCAAAGGGCCTATCTTTGTCGCTGCGGTCGATGAAATCAATGGCCTTGTCGGTGATGATGTCCGTGACGTAACCCTCCTCGACCACCACACCATCCTGCTGCCAGAATTGGGGCGCATAGTACTCACCCTGACCGATGAGTATGCTCCAGTAGTCGAAGCCCTGAGGCTCGCTGTTGAGGTGCCACTTACCAATCACTGCGGTCTGATAGCCACTCTCTTGGAGCAACTTGGGGAAGGTCTGTTGGTCGCCATCGAAGGTGCGCGAGTTGTCGGTAAAACCATTCACGTGGCTGTACTTGCCCGTGAGAATACAAGCCCTCGAGGGGCCCGATATGGCGTTGGCCACATAGCAGTTCTCGAAGAGCATACCCTCCTCGGCCAAACGGTCGAGGTTGGGGGTGTGCATCAGCGAGCGGTCGTAGCAACTCAGTGCCCTGCACGTGTGGTCATCGGTCATCATAATGATGATGTTGGGCCTCTCGGGAGCCTTCTCTGCGCATCCTGTGAGAGCTGCTGCCATCGGCAGAGCCACACCAACACCGGTAAGTAGTTTTGTATTCATATCGTTCAAATTGAAAATTGACAATGGAAAATTGAAAATTGTGGTGTGCCTTCGGCACGTTTTTATTATTGGGGTATTAAAAAATGTACTCTATGGTTGTGGGTGATAACCATAACCGTTTGGGAATCACCATCAAACGAAAAATATTTGCTAATTACTATTTGCTCATTACTCTTTTCTTTGCGGCGGAGCCGCTGTCACCAATTTCGACCACCCCTCCCGACCTCCCCTGTCGTAGGGGAGGGGTACTTTGGGTGGTGCTACCCAACGCTTGGCAAATTATTTACTATTTACTAATTACTCTTTAACCAAAGGCCCCAGGGCTCGGATGAGTTGCTTGTCGCCGGTGTGCAGGCCCCATTGGTACATCTTCTTTCTCAATCGGGCGATGGTGTCTTTGTGTTTGGACTCCACGGCGAGGTTTACCATCTCCCCACGGTCGCTCTCCATATCGAAGAGTTGCTCGCGGTTTTGGAAGTGGTTGTAGAGCACATACTTGTATTTGCCCTCCACGATGGCCCAACCCTTCACGTTCACCTCCGAGAGGAATGTTTCGATGAACACCTCCTCGTGCAGCGGGGCCTCCTGCTGGTGGAGCACTCCACGCAACGACTTGCCCCTGTACTTTTGCTCGTCCAACTCCACGCCACCATAGTCGCAGATGGTCCTCACGATGTCCAAACCGATGTTGGAGAGGGCCACGCTGTTGGTTGCACCCCTCAGAGCCTTGCGGTCGCTCTTGGGAGCCTTCACGATGAGAGGCACGTTCACACACTCCTCCTGCAATATCCACTTTTGGTTCCATTGATGGGAGGCAGCACCATCGCCGTGGTCGCTACAGAAGAGTATGAGCGAGGTGTCGTAGAGCCCCTCGGCTTTGAGCAACTCCACGAGGGCTCCGATGTGGGCATCCACACGCTCGGTGAGGCGATAGTAGGCCCAGAGGTACTCTCTCCAATCGTCCTCGGTGTAGAGGGCGGTGGGGTGTGAACGAGGGTGGGCAGCCTTGCGCAACCCGATGGCCTCGGGCTCGTATGTCGATTTCTGGAAGTTCTTGGGCAGATTGGGGCACTCCTCGGAGCGTGGTAGTTCCACCTCACCATAGGGGAGGGTTTGGTGGCGTGCGAACTCACAAATCTCGTGGGGGTCCAAGAAGGAGGCCACAAGGAAGAGAGGTTTTTCTTCGTTGCGCTCCTTCAGTGCGCCAGCGATGTTCTCAACCATTGTGCGGTCGTCCATATTGCACACCTTCCTAAAGCCACGTCCCTCCTCGGGCAGGTTTACCTCGCTGGCGTGCCACTTCCCGGCATACATTGTTTCGTAGCCTGCATCCCTCATCAGGTAGCCGATACTTTGGCTCATAGCCTCCTGGTCGGGCTCCACACCATTGTCGGTAGCACCAATCTCGGTGGGCATCAGGCCCGTCATCAGCGAGGCCCTGCAAGGACCACTCAAAGGGAAGGGACAATAGGCCCTTTCGAGCCTCACGCCATCCTCGGCCAGCGCATCCATTGCGGGGGTGCGAAGGTCGGTGTTGCCGGCACAGCTCATTGCCGAGGCGGTCTGCTGGTCGGTCATAATGAGGATGATGTTGGGGCGTTGCTCTTTGGGGGCTGCGGCAGGGGTGGAAGTTGCGGCAGCCACCACACTCGGGGCCACCACTGCGCCTGCCAAGAGGGCCGATTGGGTGATTTTGTCTATTCTCATACTCAATTTAGGTTGCAATTCGGTCGGTGTATCACCCTCACAGAGGGTGTAGATACTTTTTCACATTGCAAAAATACTAAATTTGTGCAACACGATATTTCGATTTTGTTCTATATAACATTGAATTTGTTGAATTGTTTTGGACAAATGTATGACAAAAGCCGCCTTGCACGGTTCGGCAAGGCGGCTTTTGTATGCACTCGCTTGGAGTGCTATGTGTTTGAATAATAGGCTATTTCTCCTCTGCCTTGGGTAGGTTGCGTTTGAGCAGTATGGCACCCAGCACGGCCGAAACAATCGTACCACAGAGGATACCGAGTTTGGCGCTGTCGAGCATAGCCCTGCCATCGGTACCCAGAGGTGAGTAGGAGAGGTCGGCAATGAACATCGACACCGTGAAGCCAATGCCGCAGAGCATACACACGCTCGCAAATGCTTTCCAATCGCTACCCGAAGGCATCGAGGCAATCTTCAACTTGATGGCCAACCACGAGAACGAGAAGACGCCCACGAATTTGCCCACAACCAAACCCAACATTACTGCCAGACTCACGCCCGAGAAGAGGTCGGTAATCTGGAAACCACTCAGGTCTACACCCGCATTGGCGAAAGCAAACACGGGAAGGATGATGTAGTTGATGAACTCCTTCAGGTCGTCCTCCAATTTTTGCAGGGGGCTGATGAGGTGGTCGGAGGCCGACTCGATACTCTTCAGAGTCTGAATTTGGTCGTTGATGAGCACTACCACACTCTTCTTGTCGGTAACCTCCGTTACGGGGAATTCGTTGATGTTGTTGCGGATGCGCTCAATGTAGTATTGTGAGCCCTTGCTCAGACTTGCGGGGATGCAGAAGGCGGCAATAACACCCGAGATGGTGGCGTGAATACCCGAGTTGAGCATCGCAAACCACAGCACCACACCCGCTACGAGGTAGAAAGTCTTGCTCATCACCTTGAAGCGGTTGCCGATAATCATCACCACAATGCAGAGCAGCGCCAAGGCCATATAGGCCCAACTAATCTCCGAGGTGTAGCACAGGGCAATTACGATGATACCGCCCAAGTCATCGGCCACGGCGAGGGTGGTCAGAAATACCTTCAAACTCAGCGGCACCCTCTTGCCGAACATAGCCAACACACCCAGCGAGAAGGCGATGTCGGTAGCCATCGGGATGGCCATACCGCGCATCATACCTGCATCCGAGGGGCACGAGAGGGCAAACAACACCACGGGGATGAGCATACCGCCACAAGCACCGATGATGGGAAGAATTGCCTTCTTGATAGACGAAAGTTCGCCCACGAGAATCTCCCTCTTAATCTCCAAACCAACCGAGAGGAAGAAGAGAGCCATCAGGAAGTCGTTGATGAAGGTGGCGAAGGTCATCGGGTGGCCTCCGTGGCTGAAGAAGTTGAAATCGCCAAACGACAACGAGATGGGCTTGCTCCACAGGTCGAAGTACCACTCTTTCAACCCCGGTACGTTGGCACAAATGAGGGCCAACACGGTGGCTGCAATGAGCCAGAAACTTGCCGAGGCGTATTTTTTGAACAAACTCAGAAAAGTATAGTTCTTCATTGTATTACTTTTGTTTTGCATAAGTTTGGTTAAAGACTGTGCGGATAGGCACACACAAAGCGTGCGGCTTGGCTTGCACCTTCCGCTTGTTCCTAAAATATGGTCTGTGTTGTTGTGTTGTTGTTTTCGGCGGCGAAAGTAGTGAATTTATCCTCTCGTTGTTCTCCTTGGATGAAAATATGTACAATTTTGGCACAAAAAAAAGCAACCGAACCACATTTGTAGTTCGGTTGCAAACCTTGCGGTTGTTCGGCAGAAGACTATTTCTCCTCCTCAACCTCGGTGGCCACCTGCGAAAAATCAACGTCTACATTGAAACGAAACTCCTTACCCTCATCCGACACAAAAACAATCTCCAACGTGTGCTGTTGCGCCAAGGTGGGAGTGGTCTCAAAAGTGAACTTAAAGTCGTGATTTAGAACGCAGTGATTTATTTTCTTTTGCCTAAAATACTTGACCGTCAGTACCGATAAGTCTGGTAGCGTAAAATCACACAGTCTTTTGTTTATTACCGTGCATTTGGAGGCCAAATTCTGATAAAACGGTGGGTGTGTTTCCTCGAAATAGTTGCTATTGATGTAGGGCTTATAGGTGTTACACTCCATCGTTACAATGTCAGATAGAGGCGTTCCTGTCTGGTGATTTTCGTCAAAGTCCGCATTGCTGGTAATTTCAATTTTCGTAAAATTGTATCCGATGGCGGCGGTGTCGAATTGTTCCATCTTTTCAATCATCCTATTGTAGGATGTGTCGTTGTTCTTTTTGCTCAATTGCCTATGCCGCAAGCATAGTTCTCTTTGGCAGTCGGGCTCCCAACAACACAAACAGGACATCCAATGAGCACAGTCGCCATACTCGGGACCATCAATACTGCTATCTGCTACGGCCATATAGAGGGTGTTGGTGCTGCGGTCGAACTCCCAACAGGTATTGACTAAATCCACATATCTTTGTATGAAGGTTTCGGCAAACACCACGCCCAAATGGGGTTGTGGCTCTCGCCAGCAGCCATAGAGCCCGACCACCATTGCCGATACCAAGATAAGGTGTGTTGCAAATTTTCTCATAATACAGCATAAAGTTTTGCCTATTGGGCATTTGGTTTGTCGTAGGTTACCATACGCATCCAATATCCCTTTCCCTATTTTGCAAAAATACTCAATAAGGATGTAATATCCAATAGTTTAGAGTACAAAAAAAGACCGAACTACCATTGTAGTCCGGTCCATAATCCGTGCGGTTATTCGGGGAACTATTTCTCCTCAACCTCGGCGGGGATAACCTCCACCAACTCAACGGTGAATGCAAGAGCCTGGTTGGGGCCAATCTGCTGGGGAGCCCTCATACCGTAGCCAAGCTCCGAGGGAATCCACAACTTAATCTCACCACCCTCGCCAACGAGTTTCATACCCTCGCTCCAGCCTTTGATAACCTGGTTGAGTGCAAAAGTGATGGTGTCGCCACGCTCATAGGAAGAGTCAAACACTTTGCCATTTTTGAGCTTACCCTCATACATAACCTTAACCTGGTCGGCATCGTTCACAGCCTTCTTGTCGGGGTTACCCTCGCGTACAATCTCATACAAAAGACCACTCTCGGTCTTCTTCACGTTCTTACCCTTCTCAATCTCAGCAAGGTAGGCCTGCGATTTCTCCAAAGCCTTCTGGGGAGCAACCACGTTGAAGTACTCGCGCAAGAAAGCGAATGCGGTCTCGCGGTCCATCACCTGCTTCTCTGCCAAAGCGTCCTCAACGCCTTTGTAGAAGAGTTTCATATCCAACTCGTCCTCCAACGAGCCAACAAGCTGTGCCAGCGAGCCACCGAAGTCGGTACCCAGAGCATACGAAAGGGTGTCCACGTCGTTCTTCATTGCACGACCGCCACCGCAAGAAGCCAACGAGCAAACCATTGCTACGGAGGCCAAAATTACAAGTGCTTTTTTCATCGTCTTGATAAACATTTATTTGGTTAATTATTGTATTGGTTTTTTCGCAATCGGTCGCAAATATAACTATTTTAATTGGATTTTAGTATCAACCCACACAATTTAAACAACATTCGGGCTCCCACATTGGCGTCCCACTCGTCGCCCTCCCCACTCGGAGCCACCTCCACGAGGTCGAAACCGACAATCCTCCTGCCGCTGCGCACCACGCTGTCGAGCAGGTAGACCGCCTCGTTGAAACCGAGCCCGCCCGGCACGGGAGTACCCGTGTGGGGGCAGTTGTCGGGCGAGAGTCCGTCGATGTCAAAACTCACATAGACGCTCTGCGGCAGGCTCGACACAATCTTCTCGCACTGTACAGTCCACGTTGTCCCCTCAAACTTCGCAGTTGCCAAACTGTGGTCGCTGAACTGCACCACGCGCTCCTCACGCTCGGCCAAGTCAACCTCCTCATCGCAGTAGTCCCTGATGCCCACCTGCACAAGTCGCTCCACCTGCGGCACCTCCTGCAACACGTTGTACATAATGGATGCGTGGGAGTAGGTGAAGCCCTCATAGGCCTCCCTGAGGTCGCAGTGGGCGTCAATATGCAACACGCCCAGTGGGCCGTGTTTCTCGCCCAAAGCCTTGATGTAGCCCAGGGGCACGCTGTGGTCGCCTCCCACAAGGCCCACCAACTTACCCTTTGCCAGCCACTCTGCGGTACACTCATAGACCTCTCGGTTGAGTTCGGCCGAGGCGGTATTCACTCTGCCAAGGCGGGCCGCCATACGTCCGTTGCGCTCCACATCGCCACCCTTCTCCAAGAACTCAATCACCCTGCGGGCCTCGCCACGGAGCAGTTTGCTGCGGTCCTGAATGGAGTAGTCGATGGGCACGGTGGCAATACCCTTGCGCCACTCGTTGGGGCTCACCTCATCGTAGAAATCGAGTTGCACCGAAGCCCCGATAATCGCATCGGGCCCCTCCTCCTGACCACCGCCATAGGAGGCCGTAACTCCCCACGGCACCGACACCAACACCAGGGCCGACTCCTCTGCCGTGAAGGGCATACCGAAATAGTTGCCGTTGGCTGTGCCCACAGCCGATGGGTTATACTCCTTAATATCCATTCTCTAACACCTTATATAATATACTCATACAGCAAATTCCACACTCGCTGTGCGGGCCTCTGGGCCCTACTTTTCATATCTTTCCACAAAAATACTCTAAATTTCTTGGAAAATGTTTGGAGCGACACATTTTTTTACTATTTTTGTGTCATAAAACAGCGGTGGATGTTCCGTTGGAGCGTCTATTGTTGTTTTAGTGATTCTTTCATAATCAGTATTTTAAGTTGGGGGGTTGGGGATACCGTGAGGTATCCCCAACTTTTTGTAAAAAATGCACAATAGCAGGCGACTGCTTCGTCATACTGCGACAAACTCCCTCCTCATTTACGTTGGTAAACTGCGGAGGGAGTTTTCTTGTATTCCTTGCATTCATCCTGCTCTCTGCATTTTTTTGTGCCACGACCAAAAAACACAAAACAGCCTGTGGCTGCTCCTCATTTACGTTGGTAAACTGCGGACTCGCCTTCTTGCTTGGCACAAAATTCCCTCCGCTCTCTGCATTTTTTTTGGTCCAACGTCTTTTTTTAGGGAGTGTAGGGAGTGTAGGGAGTTTAAGGAGTGTAGGGCCTAATAGCATTTGGTAGCACCACCAAGTACCCCTCCCCTACGATAGGGGAGGTTGGGAGGGGTCTCTCATCTTTAATGAGATCAAGCCCTCGACCTATTAGTATCGGTTAGCTCAACACATTGCTGTGCTTACACCCCCGACCTATCAACC
>JAFVSY010000061.1 GCA_017503465.1 Tidjanibacter sp.
CCCCCTCTAAGTTAGAGGGGGTGCCACGGAGTGGCGGGGGCGTCTGTGATTGAATTGAGAATTGACAAAACGTTGTTTTGTCTAAAATGCTCCCGCTCGGCAGAGACTGCAAGCAGTCTTTGCGCTCGCTTACTCGCATTTGCGAGAATTGAGAATTGAGGGCAAGAAAGAGCAGGAAGAGCAGGAAGAGCAAGGAAGGGAGGAAGGGCAGGAAGAGCAGAAAGGGCAAGGAAGGGCAAGGAAGGGAGGTTAGGGAGGTTGGGGAAGATAGGAGGGATAGTTATCACTCCCTACGCTCCCTAAATTCCCTATCACTTCCTATTATTCCTATTGAGGGCGGTTGGCCGTTTTCCTATTTTTAATTCCAAAGTTGCATTTTTGCGTTTTTTGAGGTGCGATTGACGTTTTTCGTATGATGTTTTGTCGTTTAATGACGTATTTTTGTAGACGGGTTGGTGTGTGCTCCTTTGTCGGGGGCTCCACACCGCAGCGAACAAACCAAACAACAAACTCAAAATGAACAAACTTACCACAGCAATCTCCCTTGTGGCTGCACTCTTGATTGTGTCGTGCAGTAACCCCAAAGTGGACAAAGAGGCAATTTGGGCCGAAATAGAGCACCATTTTACAGCCCCCGCCGAGTGGCAAGGCGAGATGGGCGACTATCGCTCGCCCCTTGTATTCGAGAATGGCGACACCGTGCGCACGGCCGAGCAGTGGGCTCTGCGCCGTGAGGAAATCAAAAACTATTGGCACAATAAAATGGGACAGTGGCCCGAGATTATCTACAATCAGCCACTCACCAAACTCGATACCGTGGAGATGGAAGAGGATATCATCCGTCATCGTGTGAGTTTTATGTGGACTCCCAACGAGCAGACCGAAGGCTACCTGCTTGTGCCTACCGCTCCCAAAGGCCCCAAACCTGCCGTAGTGGTGGTCTATTATGAGCCCGAGTCGGCGCTCGGCTTTGAGGGCGTTAGGCCCTACCGTGACTTTGCCATTCAACTTGCACGCAGGGGCTTTGTGGCACTCTCCATTGGCACCACCGAAACTTCACGTACAAAGACATATTCAATTCGCTACCCCTCCAAGGGTAACGAAACGGTGGAGCCCCTCTCAATGCTTGGCTACGCTTCGGCCAACGCACTCGAAGCTCTCGCTCTCGAAAAAGATGTGAACGCACAAAAGATTGGCATTGCCGGGCACTCCTACGGTGGCAAGTGGGCTATGTTCGCCTCGTGTTTTTACGAGAAGTTCGCTTGCGCCGCTTGGGGTGACCCCGGCATTGTCTTTTGTGAGGAGAAGGGTGGGTATGTGAACTATTGGGAGCCTTGGTATCTCGGCTCGCTCGGCACCTATGAGTATATGAAGGCCACCGGCCACGACCTCCACGAGGTGCACGCACTGATGGCTCCGAGGCCATTCCTCGTGTCGGGTGGCTACTCCGACGAACCCTCGCAGTGGAGGGCGCTCAACCACTCGGTGGAGGTGAACAAGTTGCTCGGCTACGAGGGCCGCGTGGGTATGACCAACCGAGAGTCGCACACCCCCGACCCCGAAGCAAACGAGGTAATCTACAAATTCTTCGAATACCACCTCAAATAGAACGAACAAATAAACACAAAAAATAGTAAAACTTATGACTACCCAAAGTGTAACAGCAAACCCCAAAGCAAACTACATCCGCTCGCTCTTTATGTGCGGTTGCTTGTTCTTCATCTTCGGCTTTGTGTCGTGGGTGAACTCCATTCTGATTCCCTACTTCAAGGTGGCGTGCGACCTCCAGAGCGAGGTGCAGGTCTATCTGGTAACCTTCGCTTTCTACATTGCCTATCTGGTGATGACCATCCCCGCATCGGTGTTGCTCAACAAGATTGGCTTCAAGAAGGGTGTGAAGATTGGCCTGTGGATTATGGCCTTTGGTGCCTTTATGTTCACCCCCGCAGCGCTCACACGCACCTATTGGGTGTTCCTTGTGGGCCTCTTCAGCCTCGGTACGGGTTTGGCTATTCTGCAAACCGCAGCCAACCCCTTCGTTACCATCATCGGCCCCATTGAGAGTGCCGCACGAAGGATTAGTATTATGGGTATCTGCAACAAATTTGCAGGCATCATCTCCCCCTTCATCTTCTCGGCGCTGGTAATTCGCCAGAGCGACAAGATTATTATGGAGCAGGTGGGCAACGGTACCCTCGTTGGTGCCGCCAAAGAGGCCGCACTCGACCAACTCATCAGCGGTGTGATTGTTCCCTACCTCTGCTTGGGTGTGATTTTATTCGTTTTCGGTATCATCTTCTACCGTTCGTCCATTCCCGACATCAACCCCAGCAAAGACAACAAGGCCGAAGATGGCGAGGGCACCGAGCGCAAGAGCATCTTTGCCTACCCCTACCTCATTCTCGGTATGTTGGCAATGTTCTGCCACACCGGCTCGCAGGTGGTTTCGATTGATACCTCCATTCGCTACGCCAGCACAATGGGCATCAGTATGAGCGATGCACAAATTCTGCCTTCGCTCACGCTGGCTTGCATCCTCATCGGCTACCTGTGTGGTATCGCACTCATCCCGAAGTACCTCAAACAGCAGAAGGCGCTGGTGATTTGTACCACCCTCGGACTCGTCCTCTCGCTGCTCGTGGTGCTCACCTCGGGAGCAGTGAGGGTGTTCGGTTTGGACACCGACATCTCGCTCTGGTTCTTGGTGCTGCTGGGTATCCCCAACTCGCTCATCTATGCGGGCATTTGGCCCTTGGCTATCCGCAACCTCGGTAAGTTCACCAGCCTCGGCTCGTCGATGTTGGTTATGGGCTTGTGTGGCAACGCCATCCTGCCTATGATTTATGCGGCTGTGGCCGACAAGTTCGACTTCCAGACAGGCTATTGGGTGCTGATTCCCTGCTTCCTCTACCTGATTTTCTACGCCACCATTGGCCACAAGATTGAGCATTGGTGCCCCAAGAGAGCAAAGAAATAAGAGAAGTGATTGATATGAAGAGAATATCCATAATCAATGGCACAGTGATTAGCGGCGGTAGGTCTACGGCCGCTAATGTGCTACTTGAAGGTGGCAAGATTGCCTATGTTGGTCCGGAGGTGCCGGAGGTTGGTGCCGAGGATGTTGTGATTGATGCTCGTGGACGTTTGGTGTCGGCCGGTTTCATCGACCTGCACACCCACGGTGCGGGTGGTGCCGACTTTATGGATGGCACGGTGGAGGCCTATGAGGCTGCCCTTGTGAAGCACGCCGAGCACGGTACCACTCTGCTCTATCCCACAACCCTTTCGAGCACCACTGAGTCGCTCTATGAGGCTCTGCAACTCTACAAGGAGGCTAAAAAAGCCAACCTTGGCGGTGCCGCAATGGGTGGCTTGCACCTCGAAGGCCCCTACTTTGCCTATGAGATGAAGGGCGCACAAGACCCTCGTTTTCTGCGCAACCCCTCGCCCGAGGAGTATGTGGGCCTGCTCAACGAAGCCGATGGCGACATTGCTCGCTGGAGCCTTGCTCCGGAGTTGGATGGAGCCCCCGAGATGGGTGCCGAACTGCGCAAGAGGGGCGTGTTGATGGCTATGGGCCACACCAACGCTACCTTTGATGAGTGCGAGGTGGCCTACAAGGCAGGGTTCACTCACCTGACCCACTTCTACTCCTGTATGAGCACCATCACCCGCCGTAACGCCTACCGCTATGCGGGTGTGATTGAGTGGGGATACTACACCGACGGAGCCACCGTGGAGATTATCGGCGATGGCATCCACGTTCCGCAGAGCCTGCTGAAGTTGATGTTCAAAGTGAAGGGTGCCGACAACATCGCACTCATCACCGATTCGATGCGTGGCGCAGGTATGCCCGATGGAGTCTATCTGCTGGGCGGAGTGAAAGACGGACAAGAGGTGGTTGTGGAGGACGGAGTGGCCAAGCTGCTCGACCGCAGTGCCTTTGCCGGCAGTGTGGCAACTATGGATAGGGTGGTGCGCACGGTGCATCAGCTGACCGAACTCCCACTCGAAGAGATTGTCAAGAGCGCGACCGAGGTGCCTGCCCGCATAATGGGTGTGAGCGAAAATAAGGGCTCCGTTGAGGTCGGCAAGGATGCAGATGTTGTTATTTTCGATGAAAATGTCAATATTTGTACCACCATTGTGGAAGGACGCATTGTCTACGACAATAGGTAGGGAGCAGCAGAGTGTGATTTAGAAACAGACAAATGAGGAGGAGAGTATGAAAAAAGTTTTCAAATATGCCCTTGTGTCGCTTATGATTGCAGTTGGTTTCGGTTGTGCCTCACAGAGCGAACAGCCCGCAAAGAGCAAGGTGATTGTGCTTGACCCCGGCCATTTCCACGCAAGTTTGTTGCAAAAAAGCCCCTTGTCGGCCTTGTGCGACACCATCGCTGTCTACGCCCCCGAGGGTGCCGAGGTGGAACAATATGTGGCGGCCATCGAGAGTTACAACGGTAGGGAGGATAATCCCACACATTGGGTGCTGGACACCTACGTGGGCGAGGACTACCTCGGTCGTATGGTGGCAGAGAGAAAGGGCGATGTGGTGGTGCTGGCAGGCAACAATCGCAAAAAGACGCAATACATCTGGCAGGCCGTGCAGGCGGGCTTTAATGTGTTGTCGGACAAGCCTATGGCCATCACTGCCGAGGACTATGAGTTGCTCAAAAAGGCCTATGCTTTGGCGGCCGAAAAGGGCTTGGTGGTCTATGAACTGATGACCGAAAGGTATGACATTCAGAACATTGTGGAGAAACGTATGCTCGCCGACGAGGCCCTCTTTGGTGTTCTCACGCAGGGCACGGCCGAAGAGCCTGCGGTCTATCAGGAGAGTGTGCACCACTTCTGCAAGATGGTGTCGGGCAAACCCTCGGTGCGCCCTGCGTGGTACTACGATGTGGAGCAGCAGGGAGAGGGCATAGCCGATGTTACCACCCACCTCATTGACCAGGTGGCTTGGCAGTGCTTCCCCGAGCAGAGCATCGGATGTGAGGATGTGGCTGTTGTGTCGGCCGAGCATTGGCCCACACGCATCACCGCAGCCCAATATGAACAATCCACTGGGTGCAAGCAGTGGCCCGACTATCTGAAAAAGGATGTGCGCCGAGGCGTGCTCAACGTGAACGCCAACGGAGTGGTGAACTTTGTGATGAAGGGCGTGAGCGTGCAGATGAAGGTGGTGTGGAACTTTGTGGCTCCCGAGGGTAGCGGCGACACCTCTACCTCCATCAAGAGGGGCACAAAGGCTGTCGTTAAGCAGTTGCAAAATGCCGACAATGGTTATGTGAAAGGACTCTATGTGGAGCCCGCCGAGGGGGCCGATGTGAAGGCTTTTGAGGAGGCTTTGGAGGCCTTTGAGAAGAGGTTGCAGGCCGAGTGGCCGGAGGTTGAGATTGTGCCCGCAGGCGAGGGTACCTACAAGGTGAATATCCCTGCTGCCATCCGCCTTTCGCACGAGGAGCACTTCGGTAAGGTGGCGGAGGCTTTCCTTGCCTACAAGAGTGGCGCACCAATGCCGCAGTGGGAGGTGGACAACACCCTCTCGAAGTACCTCATAACCACCGAGGCGGTGAGGTTGGCAAACGAAAAATAGAGAAGATAGCGCAGAAGCAAGATATGTTGGTAAATCGGGCAGAGTGGGATGCAGAGGAACATTTGTTCCACGGCTTTGTGCCACGCATTATGGGCACTCGGTTCGACCTGCTGATGAAGCACCCCGATGGGGAGGATGCCGACCTGCTGTGGTGGCGCGTGATGGATAGGCTTGAGGTGCTCGAAAAGGTTTTCAACCGATTTGACCCCGAGAGCGAGGTTGCACGACTCAATGCCCTCTGCCCCACCGAAGAGTGGGTGGAGGTGGGCAAGGTGTTGGGCCACGCAATAGAACTCTGTGGGGAGTACTACCACAAAACCGAGCGACTCTTTGACGTTACGTTGAGAGATTTCTCGCTTGTGGAGTACGACAAGGAGCAGGGGCGGGTGAGGTTTGCCGAAGAGGGCGTGATGCTCGACTTTGGGGGCTTCGCCAAAGGATATGCCCTGTGTGAAGTGAGGACTCTGCTGGAAGAGGAGGGCGTGGAGTGTGCCTTTGTGGACTTTGGGCGCAGTTCGCTTTTGGCTCTCGGACATCACCCCTATGGGGAGTGCTGGAAGGTGGCACTCAACAATCCCTACACGGGCGAACTCGTGAGGGAGTTTTCCCTGAGGGATGTGTCGCTGTCCACCTCGGGCAACACCGCCAACTATGCCGGCCACATCATCAACCCCAACACGGGCGACTATGAGACCTCACAAATGGCAGCCACGGTGGTGGCTCCCAATCCGCTGGACGCCGAGGTGCTCTCCACGGTGTGGATGGTGGCCGACCAGCAGGAACGGCAGACCATTGCCGAGCGATTTGCGGGAGTGGAATTTGAAATGTATGAACTTTAAGAGATAGAGATGAACGAGAAAACCCAACTACAAGGAGTAGATTTGAGCCTGAGGAAGTTTATCCGCAACCTCGGATACCTCTCGGGAGGTGCCGCCCTGCTGGCCACCACCCCTTGGCTCACATCGTGTACTCCGGAGAAACTCAAGGAGATTGGCGGACACAAGGCTCGTGTGGCCCTCATCGGTACAGGCAGTAGGGGTATGTATCACGCCCACAACCTGCTGCTCATACCGCACGCCGAGGTGGTGGCCGTGTGCGACAACTATGAGCCCCACCTCCGACAAGCAGCCGAGTTCTTCCCCAAGGCTCGCACCTATGATGACTACCACCGCCTGTTGGAGGCCAAAGATATTGACGGTGTGATTATCTCCACCCCCTTGCATCAGCACGCACCCATTGTGTTGGATGCTCTTTCGGCCGGCAAGCACGTCTTTTGCGAGAAGGCTATGGCTCGCACTCTTGACGAGTGTAAGGCCATTTGGGAGGCCTATCAAAAGACCGATAGGGCACTCTACTTCTGTATGCAGAGGATGTATGATGAGAAGTACATCAAGGGTATGCAGATGATTCATTCGGGCCTCATTGGCGATGTGGTGGGTATGCGTTGCCATTGGTTCCGCAATGCCGATTGGCGCAGGCCTGTGCCCTCGCCGGAGTTGGAGCGCAAGATAAATTGGAGGCTCTACAAGGAGTCGTCGGGAGGTCTGATGACCGAGTTGGCCAGCCACCAGCTGGAGATTTGCACCTGGGCTGCATCCCACAAAATGCCCGAAACGATTATGGGCCTCGGAGATATTGTCTATTGGAAAGATGGCAGGGAGGTCTACGACAACGTGAATGTGCTCTACCGCTACTCCAACGGTGTGAAAATCAACTACGAGTCGCTCATATCCAACAAGTACAACGGTATGGAGGACCAGATCCTCGGCACCAAGGGCACAATGGAGATGGCAAAGGGTATCTACTACCTCGAGCAGGATAACGAACTCTCCGGTATGCGCCAACTTCTGGAGTCGGTCAAGGATAAAGCCCTTGCAGCCATACCTGCGGCAGGTCCTTCGTGGAGGCCCGAAACGAAGTCGGACTATGTGCCCCACTCGATTATTCAGGGCAAGGTGCACGTGAACCACGGACAGAGCACGGTGGGGGTGGACAAGGATGGCTCCGACATCATCCTCTCGGCTTTCTGCCAATCGTGCATCACGGGTGAGAAGGCCAAGGATGTGGTTGAGGAGGCCTACTGCTCCACGGTGTTGTGCTTGCTTGGCAACAAGGCTATGGAGGAGAAGAGGCTCATCACTTTCCCCGATGAGTACAAGATTCCGTATATGAAGTTTTAGACCATCGAAGGGGAACATTAGGTAAGTATAGAAAACTGCTTGGGTATATGAAGGATATTGTCATTACGTCAAAGACTCTCAGGCGCGAAGCGTGGGTGCTTCTGGGCTGCTTTGTTGCGGCTTGCGGAGTGAATGTTGGTGCCATTGTGGCCTATGACCGCCCGTGGAGCGAACTCTATTCGCAGATAGGGTTTGTTGTGGCAGCGGCCTTGTTGCTCTACCTGCTTTTGTGGGTAGTGCGTGGAGTGGTTGCGCTGCTGAAATGGCTCATTGGAGCTTTTGTGCGATAAGATTTGCGCTTTTTGAGGTGCGGTTGTCGTAAATAGAAGAGCGAGTGTGGCTATTAAACCGTAACTTTGGAACATAATTTAAACTGCTAATAACTATGACTACGAGGAGAGATTTTCTTAAGACAGCCTTGGCCGGTGGTGCAGCCCTTACGTTGGGTGGTATTGCGCCCGGTTTTTCGGCCAAATCGTATAACAACATTGCCGGTGCCAACGACAAGATTCGCATCGGTATGATTGGTGTGAACTCGCGTGGTAAGGGTATCGCCAGCGGCCTTGCCAAACTGCCCGAGTGTGAGATTACCTACATCTGCGATGTAGATAGCCGTGCCATCGAAAAATGCCAAGAGGTGGTGAGGAAAATCACAGGTAAGACCCCCAAGGGAATTAAGGACTTGAGGGAGATGGTGCAGAAGGAGGATGTGGATGCAGTTGTTGTTGCAACCCCCGACCACTGGCACGCACCCGCCGCCATCATTGCAATGCAGGCAGGCAAACACGTCTATCTTGAGAAACCCACTTCGCACAACCCCGCCGAGAACGAGATGCTGATTCGTGCAGCAGCCAAATATGGTGTTGTTGTTCAGGTTGGTAACCAACGCCGCTCGTGGCCCAATGTGCAGGCCGGTATCGAGGAGGTGCTTTCGGGCAACATTGGTACGGTAAAATATGCCAAAGCGTGGTATGTAAACTCGCGTAAGAGCATTGGCGTGGGCAAACCCGCACCTGTGCCCGAATGGCTCGATTGGGACCTCTGGCAGGGCCCCGCACCACGTAGGGAGTACAAGGACAATGTCATCCACTACAATTGGCACTGGTTCTGGCACTGGGGCACCGGTGAGGCTCTCAACAATGGTACCCACTTTGTGGATATGTTGCGTTGGGGTCTGAACGTGGATTGGCCCACAAAGGTTGATTCCATCGGTGGCCGCTACTTCTATGAGGACGATTGGGAATTTGCCGACACTCAACTGATTACATACCAATTTGGCGACAAGGCAAGTTGCTCGTGGGAGGGCCGTAGTTGCCAATCGCAGCCGGTTGATGGTCAGGGTCTTGGCGTGGCTTTCTATGGCGAGAAGGCAACCTTGTTCCTCTCGGGTGGTAACGACTACAAGATTAAGGACCACAAGGGTAAGATTATCAAAGACGTGAAGAGTAACCTTGCATTTGAGGAGGGCAACCTGCTCAATCCTTCGGAGGCTCTTGACGCATTCCACTTCCGCAACTGGTTTGATGGTATCCGCAAGGGTGCCAAACTCAACTCCGGTTTGGTGGATGCTTGTATGAGTACCCAGTTGGTACAGTATGGCAACATTGCTCAGGCTGTGGGCCACTCGTTGGATATTGACCCGATGACGGGCCGCATCCTCAACGACGACCGAGAGGTTCGCAAACTCTGGAGCCGTAAGTATGAGAAGGGCTGGGAGCCCAAAATCAAATAAAAAACAGGAGAAAAGGTTAGTATTATTGGGAATGGTTGTGGGTGTGCAATGATTGGATTGCCACCCACGACTGTTATTTTCACCAATCCACCCACCCTGCGCAATGGTGGAGCAGTTGTATTTGTAAACACAGAGAGAATAAACGGGAAGGAGAATGACTATGATGAAGAGGGTAGCAATGATTGTGATAGGCCTGCTGATGGGAACACTGACAGCTTTTGGGCAACTATCTATGCCAAACATCTTTGATGATGATATGGTTCTTCAGCAGGGCAAGAAGGTGGCTTTGTGGGGCGAGGCTCGCCCGGGGGCCAAAGTTACTGCCCGCTTTGCCGACCAGAGGGTGTCGGCTGTGGCCGATGCCGAGGGCAAGTGGTCGTTGCATCTTGCCGAGATGACCGCCTCGGCCGAGCCCCGCACACTTGTTGTGAGCAGTGGCAGGGAGAAACTTACATATAACAATGTGCTTGTGGGTGAGGTGTGGCTCGCCTCGGGCCAGAGCAATATGGAGTACTCAATGGGCAACCACAACCACTATGTGCGCCCCGCACGTGGCGATAGGGACATCCTGATGAAGGCCTACTATGAGGCCGATGCACCGCTGGTGAGGGTGCTCTATGTGAGCCGCAATATGGGAGTCGATACTCTGCCGACCAATGGTTGGCATCCCGTTGGTAGGGAGTCGTTGCGCCCCGTGTCGGCCGCGGGCTACTTCTTTGCCAAGGAGTTGGCCGACAGCCTGAAGGTCCCCATCGGCCTGATTTCCTCTTCGTGGGGAGGCACACCGGTGGAAGAGTGGACCCCGAGGGAGGCTTTCTGTGCATCGGAGCAGTTTGGCCCAAAGGTGGATGAGAGGGGCTTTTTTGAGGGCGTGAAAGTTGCCTACCGTTATGATAAACTCATCGCCCCGCTGGTGCCCTACACTCTGCGCGGTTTTGTCTGGTACAATGGCGAGCAGAACCTCATTACGGGCGACACTGATGTGTATGCACCCAAGCAGATGCTGATGGTGGAGTCGTGGAGGGAACTGTGGAACGACAAGCAAATGCCCTTCTACTATGTGCAACTTGCCCCCTATGCCTACTCCCAAAGGCGTAGTGATGCGGTGCTTAAGTATTGGGATGCACTGCCACGCTTCCGCGATGCGCAGACGGCTGCTATGGCACAGCCGCACACGGGTATGGTGGTTACCACCGACCTCGTGGATGACCTCACCGACATACATCCGCCCTACAAATGGGTGGTTGGTCACCGTTTGGCCTTGTGGGCTCTCTCCGACACCTACGGCTATGAGCACCTTGTGGCACAAGGGCCCACCTATGCGAATATGACAATCGAGGGGAACAAAGTGGTTGTGGAATTTACCAACGTGGCCGAGGAACTGCGCACCGCCGATGGGAAGGCCCCCACGTGGTTCCGAGTTGCGGGTGCAGATTGCCGCTTCTACGATGCAACGGCACGCCTTGTGGCCCCCAATAGGGTAGAAATCACTGCACCACAGAGGGTGCCCAAACCACTTTATGTAAGTTTTGGATGGGATGAGATTGCCACACCCAACCTTGTGGGTGGCACAGGCCTACCTGCGGTGCCATTTAACACGCTGCAAATGAAATAGTAACGGCGCCGAGTAGGACCGTTAGAATGGGTAGCCGATACCGAAGTTGAGAGCGGTATTGCTCCACTTGGGGTGGGCGATTACCCAACGCTCGCCCTCGGGCTTGTTGGGGTTGTGGAGTTGCACGCCCCAATCGAGGCGCAGCACAAGCACCTTCAGGTTGAGCCTTAGGCCAAGGCCCGTATTGAGGGCTATCTGTGGCACAAACGAGCCAAAGCGGAAGGCTGCTCCGTCGGGCACTCCGTGTATGTCGGGGGTGTACCACACGTTGCCCGCATCCACAAACACAGCACCATCAAATATGCTCCAGATGGGGAACCTGAACTCCGCATTGGCCTCCAAGCGGAGGTTGCCGAATTGGCTGGGGTAGCCACTGTGGACCTCGGCCGAACTGCCCGGGCCGATGGTGCGCACACTCCAACCACGCATACTGTTGATACCACCCGCATAGAAGAGTCGGTCGGCTGGTAGCGACTCGTGGTGGGAGTTGCCATAGGGGTAGATTATGCCGCCAAAGAGTCGGTAGACAAAGTTGCTGTGCTCGCCCACCTCCAACGATTGGGCCCACGAGAGGTCGGTGCGGATGTATTGGGCATAGGGGATGCCGAACATTGTGTAGTGCCCGTTGGTCTTGCTGCTACCCAGCAGGTGGTTGATGCCCGAGAGGATATTTCCGCTGGTCCCCACGTTCACCCTCAAGTCCACATAGTCGCGCTTGGAGGTGATGTTCTGCTCGCCAAAGTGGAAACTACCCGAGAGACCCGCCATCATCTGTGTGGTGTAACTATCCCTCAAATAGGGGTTTTGGAGCCTATCGAGGAACGATTGGCTCACGTGGTTCATCTTCACGAGGCTCACGTCGAAGGGGCGCAGGGAGTAGTGGTAGAGCGAGCCGAAACTCCACGTGTAGCCAAAGGTTACGTTGGAGAGTACTCGGTCGTAGTAGCGGCGATTTTGGTCGTTGATGGAGAACTCAAGCCTTGTCTTGGCGTTCTGAATTCGTCCGTTGGGGTCGAGGTCGCCGGGGAAGAGGAACTGCGGGAAGGTGATGCCCACACGACCACCCAACTCAATGGAGTTGCGGTTGAACGAGGGGTCGGCCACCTTCAGGAACTCATAGCCGAAGGTAAAACTCATATCGAAGAGTTCGGCACCTCGGAAGATGTTGCGGTTTTGGTAACCCACGGTGGTTGCCACTCCGTAGAAACTCGACGTGGTGGAGGCCTCCAACTCCACCTTGTAACTCTGCCTTTGGGCGGGTGTGAGCCTGATTTCGCAATCGAGCAGACCTTCGGTAGTCTCGGCTGTGTCGCTCCAGTGGTCGCCAATGAGGGTGATGGGTGTGGGTGCAGTGGTGGAGGGGGAGAAGAGTATGTTGGCACTACGGATGTAGTCCATACCCATAAGATTGTCGTAGGTGGAGTTCACCTTCGCGTTGCTGTAGAGAGCACCCTGTTGCAGGCGCACAAACTTGCGTAGCACCGAGGGGCGCAGGTTGGGTTTGCCACCCGAGTAGACAATCTCCAGGCCCTTGTAGTTCACTGTGTCGAGCGAGAGCAGATAGTCGGGGTCGGTGGCTGCACGTGTGGCATCGTAGGAGGGGAGAATCTTAATGCGGCCCAAACGGTAGAGTGGGTGGTTCTCCTCAATGGGTTGGCCTTGGCTGTTGTAGCCCACGGTGCGCCCGTCGATTACCATTGTGAGGTTGGCTTTGTGGTGCCCGATGGTGGTGTCCACCCTGAACTCAATGTCGGCCACGCTGAAGTCGTAGTAACCCCTATTGCGCAACACCTCGGCAATGCGTGTGCGCTCGGTGCCGAGCATCTCGAGGTCGAGTATGCTTCCGGGGCGCACAAACGATGTGGTGTCGGTGGCGAGCACTTTGGCCATAAAATCATCGCTAATCTGACTCTCAACCCTTGCAATACGATAGGGCTCGCCTTGGAAGGTGGTGTAGGTTACTTCGGCGGTTTGATTCTTGGGGTTGAGGCGGAACGAATACTCCTCCTCGGCATTGAAAAAGCCCCTCGAGGCAACATAGGCCCCGATGTTGGCTGCGCTCAAGCGTGTCTGGGTGGTGTCGAGAATCACGGGCTCGGCACCCACGTTGCGCAGAAACTTGTCCCACCACTTGGCACCCACCGTGTCGGCCTGGCAGTAGAGCCACGCACGTATGCCCCAGAGGTCCATCGAGGGGCGTTGGCGGATGTATTTGCTCACCTCGCTGCCGGCAATGCGCTCGTTTCGAGGGGTGGCTTTGTCCTCCTCGACCACATTCTTGGTGAGCATATAGGCCCCCTCGGGCAGGTAGCCCTTGATGTTGCACCCCACCAGAAAACAGAGTGCCAACAAGCACCCCACAAGGGAGTATGTGCGCCTATGGATGGACATCTTGTGTGGTCGAAAAATGGAATTAAACATACAAATATACAAAACTTTCCCTATATTTGTCAATCAAAGAGCCCTTTTTGGATGAAAACACACTTTTGGAAATACGAAGGAGCGGGCAACGATTTTGTGTTGCTCGATTGCAGGGGTACAAATTTCAGGCCGAGCGAGGAGTTCATTCGCACCATCTGCTGCCGCCGCACAGGGGTGGGTGCCGATGGAGCAATGGTACTCACCGAGTCGGCCACCTGCGACTTTGCTATGCACTACCACAATGCCGATGGGCCCGAGGCCACAATGTGTGGCAACGGTGGCAGGTGTATCGCTTGGTTTGCCGACCTGCTGGGCATTGGTGGCGACACCAAGACCTTTGAGGCGGTGGATGGGCAGCACACGGCCGAGATACTCTCTCGTGAGGGCGACACCGCACGTGTGCGCCTCCAGATGGTCGATGTGGACCGAGTGGTGGTGGATGGAGAGGGCGACGTGCTCCTCAACACGGGCTCACCCCACTTGGTGCGCTTCGTGGAGGGGCTCGATATGGACGTTGTGGGCGTGGGCTCGGCCCTGCGCTATGGTCCCAAATGCGCCCCCACGGGTGGTGCCAACATCAACTTTGTGAGGGTGCTGGGTGAGGGTAGGCTCTCGCTGCGCACCTATGAGCGCGGGGTGGAGGACGAAACGCTCGCTTGTGGCACAGGAGCCACCGCTGCGGCCATTGCCACCTGCCACACACTCCAACCCTCCGTGCGTCGCTTCGACCTCGCTGCACGTGGTGGCGACCTTGTGGTGGAGTTTGCTCACAACCACGATACAGACACCTACACCGACATCTACCTCACGGGGCCCGCACGAATGGTCTTCCACGGCGAGGTGGAGGTGGCCGACAACGGCGAAAGAGTATAAATTTTCAAACACAACCAACACCGATACCCCCCCCCACGCACCTATGGGAAGAATTTTGGCAATAGACTATGGGCTCAAACGCACGGGAGTGGCAGTGAGCGACCCGCTGCGCATCATCGCAGGCGGGCTCGACACGGTGCCCACAGCAACCCTCGAGGCGTGGTTGGCACAATATTTTGCCCAAAACGAGGTTGATATTATTGTGGTGGGCAAACCCACGCAGATGAGTGGTGCGCCCAGCCAATCGTGGGCAGCCATTGAGCCCTTTGTGGAGCGACTGCGCCAGAAGTACCCCACAAAGCAGGTGGTGCTGCACGATGAGAGGTTTACGTCCGTCATAGCCCACAGGGCAATGATTGACGGCGGAATGAAAAAAATGGCCCGCAGGGACAAGGCTGTGGTGGACAAAATCAGCGCAACCATCATCCTGCAAAGTTATATGGACTCGGCAGAGTACCACGGGCTCAAGGGCTTGTAGCATAATTAGAGATACAAAAACAGATATAACCGATAGCAGATTATGATTTATCCCATTTACATCTACGGCTCCGGCGTGTTGCGCAAGGAGTGCGTGGAGATTGACAAGGATTACCCCGAACTCCCCAAACTCGTGGAGGATATGTTTGCCACGATGTATGCCTCCAATGGTGTGGGCTTGGCTGCTCCGCAGATTGGCAAGGACATCAGGCTCTTTGTGGCAGACGGCACCCCCTTTGAGGATGTGGACCCCACGGCCAAAGATTTCAAGAGGGTGTGCATCAACCCCGAGATTGTTGAGGAGAGCGACGTGGAGGTGTTGATGAACGAGGGTTGCCTCTCGGTGCCGGGCATCCACGAGGATGTCTACCGCCCCGAGGAGGTTACCCTGCGTTACTTTGACCTCGACTTTGTGGAGCACGAAGAGCACCTCACGGGATGGCCTGCACGCATTGTGCAACACGAGTATGACCACTTGGATGGCTACGTCTTTACCGACCGCTTGAGCAACCTTCGCAAGACCCTGCTCCGCAACAAACTCTCGGCTATGGCCAAGGGTAAGTTCAGTTGCGACTATCGCACAAAACAGCGTTAGGACTATTGCCGGACCGGTGGGGAGTCTGCCCTCAATGCTGATAATGGGGCATTTGAAATAAAAAAAAGCGCAAAGAATTTGCAGAAAAAGAAATTTGCCTTATCTTTGCACCGCTTTTGAATGAAAGCGTGTGTTGATTCGCTAGCTCAGCTGGTAGAGCACAGCACTTTTAATGCTGGGGTCCTGGGTTCGAGCCCCAGGCGGATCACCGAAGGAGCGGAAGACTTGAAAAGGTCTTCCGCTTTTTTTGCGACCTATCCACGAGGCTCAAACCCAGCTTGCCCCCTAAATCCCCCTCCTGTGGGGGGACCTTATTGATTTGGGCGCAAGGCTCGCCCCCAAGGTGGATTACCTAATAGAAGCGGAAGACCTTTAAGTCTTCCGCTTCTGTTGTGCCCGTATGGGGTGGGGCTATCGCCTTACGATTTTGCCCCTCGGGGTGTTGTCGGGAGTGTAGGGCGCAGTGGTAAGACGCTCAATGAGGTAGTCCGTAACAAGGCCCGTGCGACCCGTGGACTCACGGCGGGGGTAGGAGTAGACCTTGTTGCCATAGACGTAGTCGGCAATGGCCACGGTGTAGACCTCCTTGCGCACCTCGGGGTGCAGGCGAACATCCACGGCATCGCCATTTCGGTCTGTCAGAATCGTATAGTTCAGCCCCGAGGGTATGAGGTCCACTCGGTGCGACTCCTTCTGGTTGGTGGTATCGTTGAACTTGTTGATAATCATCGCCTTAATATCCTCTGCGGTCATTGTGGTAACCACCAAGAAACTCTGAAAGGGCTCCAACTCATAGATGTCGGCACGACTCACGTCGCCCCTCTTGAGGCCTCCCAATCGGGTGCCGCCAATGTGGTAGAAGGCGAGGTCGGTGCCGGCTGTCTTGCGTCCCTCGTCAGCCATCAGGTGGGCAAGGCCCATCTTGTCGGCATCGGCAGTGAGGGTGCCAATAGCCTCGGTGAGGTAGGGCACATTGCGGTACTCCTCCACCTCCTCCTTCACGCTCTGCACCTCCTCGGTGGGCAGGGGGATGTAGGAGGTTTGCAGGTCGGCAACCTTGCCACCAACGACCTTAATGGTCGTAAGGCCCACGAAGCGCAGTTTGTTGAGGCCCTGCACCACAGCCACACCACCGGCCTTGCCGGAGTAGGTCTCGTGGGTGTGGCCGCTCACGATGAGATCGGCCATAGGGAATGCGGTGGCCACATTGGTGGTATCTCGGTCGAGTCCGCAGTGGGAGAGCACAACCATCACGTCGCACTTCTCCCTCAACTCCTTGCCATACCTCTCGGCTGTCCACTCGGGTGAGAAGAATTCGGTGCCCTCAAAGATTGCATCATCCCCATCGGGGTGTCCGCCCGCATAGTTGGTAACGAGCCCGAGGAAGCCAACCTTAACCCTTCCGGCACGCTCCACCACATAGGGCTTGGGCTGCTGCCAAGGGGTGTCGCCCGTATTCACATTGGCCAACACGATGGGGAACTCGGCATCCTCCACACGCTTTTGGAGCGTGTCGAGGCCCATATCAAATTCGTGGTTACCATAGGTGGCCACATCGTACCCAAGGCGGTTCATCTGCTCGATGATAGGCCTACCGGCGTGGGGTGCCATATCCACAAAGGGGTTGCCCGTCCAGCGGTCGCCTGCGTCCACAAGGAACACACGTGCGGTGTCTTGTGCGTGGGCCTGCTCGATGAGTGTGGCAAGGCGTGGGAGCATATCTACCTTGGAGTGGATGTCGCTGGTGGAGATGATGATGATGTTCTCGGTGCGGGGCGCACAAGCCGACATCAGCGCACCAACCAACACCAACACGGAGAGAAGAACTTTGTTGCGTTGCATATACAAAAATATCTTACGTTTACGTTAAAAAATCAACTAAATGGGTTAAACCATTGGCGAAGATACGTTTTTTTTCGTAACTTTGAAAACCAACAACCATACGAAAGTAGAGAGATTATGAATACATCTGTGAAAGTTGTGTGTGAGAACACCAACACCACCTTGTCGGTGGAGTGGGGTAGCACCCTGGGTGCTTTGGCGCAGAGTGTGCGCACCCCCGAGAGCCTTCCCTTCCTTGCCGCCTATGTGAACAACTCCATACGCGAGTTGGACTACCGCATTGCCGAGCCCGTGACGGTAAAGTTTATAGACATCACCCACTTTGAGGGCGTGCGTGTCTACCAGCGCACCCTCTTCCTCACCCTCCACAAGGCCGTACACGACCTCTACCCCGCTCACCGCTTCCGCATCACGCAGTCGGTGTCGCGAGGGTTCTATTGCGAGATTGAGGGAGTGGAGATTACCCCCGAGGTCATCGGCGCCATCAAGGCACGAATGGATGCCCTCATTGCCGCCAAACTCCCCATCGTGCGCCACAAACTCCTGCGTGAGGAGGTCATCGACATCTACCGCAACCTCGGCTTCGAGGACAAGGTGGCCATCCTCACCTCACGCCCCAATCTCTACGTTACGGTCTACACGCTTGACGATATGGCGGGCTACTTCTATGGTGCCCTTGCGCCCAACACCTCCTACCTCCACCTCTACGACCTCAAACCATACTACAACGGCATCTACATCGCTGTGCCTTGCCGCACTGCACCCGACACCCTTGAGCCGCAGGTGGCGCAGGACAAGATGTTCGATGTGTTCCAGGAGTACAAACATTGGGTGGATGTTATGGGTGTTTCGACCGTGGGCCAACTCAATCGCAAGATTGTGGGTGGCGACGGTAGCGACCTTGTGAAGATTGCCGAAGCCTTCCACGAGAAGAAACTCGCAGGCGTGGCCGACCGTGTGGCCGAGGAGCACACCTCCCGTGGCGCAAAGGTCATCCTTGTGTCGGGCCCCTCCTCCAGCGGCAAAACAACCTTCTCCAAGCGACTCGGCATACAGTTGCGCATCCTGGGATTGGAGCCCGTGATGATTTCGCTCGACGACTACTTCCTCGACCGTGAAAACACACCTCGTGACGAGAATGGCGACTACGACTTTGAGACCATCGACGCACTCGACATCGCCACCTTCAACGACCACCTGATGCGCCTGCTTGCGGGCGAGAGTGTGGACATCCCACGCTACGACTTCATCACCGGTCGCCGCCAATGGCACGACAACCTCCTCACCCTCGGGCCCCGCTCGGTGTTGGTGGTGGAGGGCATACACGCACTCAACCCACGACTCACGGCCGAGGTGCCCGACCACTACAAGTTCAAAATCTACCTCTCCTGCTTCACCTCCATCTCGATGGACGACCTCTCGCGCATCGCCACCACCGACAACCGACTCATACGCCGCATTGTGCGTGATAATGCCTACCGTGGCGCCGATGCCACCAGCACCCTCAAACGCTGGCAGAGTGTGCGCCGAGGCGAGGAGAAACACATCTTCCCCTACCAGGAGAATGCCGACGTGATGTTCAACTCGTCGCTCTTCTATGAACTCCCCGTGCTCAAACGCCACATCGTTCCGCTGCTTTACAACGTGCCCGACACGGTGGAGGAGTATGGTGAGGCACAGAGGCTGCTGAAATTTCTTGATAACTTCTGCGAGTTCGACGAAAAGGAGGTTCCACCCACCTCGCTACTCAGGGAGTTCATCGGCGGCAGTAGTTTTACCTATTAGCCCCCCTCTATCTTTTTGACGTAACAAAGAGAGAGCGGTTTGCACGCCACGTGCAAACCGCTCTCTTCCTATCCAATAGGTGTGTGTTCGTCTGATTAGATTACACCCTGCTCCAGCATAGCCTGGGCAACCTTCATAAAGCCTGCAATGTTGGCACCCTTTACGTAGTCCACAGTGCCATCGGCCTTCTGGCCAAAGCGCACGCACTGCTCGTGGATGCTTTGCATAATGAAGTGCAGTTTGTCGTCTACCTCCTGTGCCGACCAACTGAGGTGGGCAGCGTTCTGGGTCATCTCCAAGCCCGAAGTGGCAACACCACCGGCGTTCACTGCCTTGCCGGGTGCAAAGAGTATGCCCGCATTCTGGAAAGCGGCAATAGCCTCGGGGGTGCAACCCATATTCGACACCTCGCAGCAGCACCAAGTGCCATTGGCAAGGAGTTCTTTGGCATCCTCACCGTTGAGCTCATTCTGGAATGCGCACGGCAGTGCAATGTCGCACTTCACGCTCCAAGCCTTCTTGCCTGCGGTGAACTTGGTGGCCTCGGGGAACTTGGTGTGCATATCCTCCACCTTGTTGCGGTTGGATGCACGCATCACAAGCATATAGTCAATCATCTCCTTGGTGATACCACCGGGGATTTCGCACACACCATCGGGACCGGAGATGGCAATCACCTTACCACCCAACTCGGTAGCCTTTGTTGCTGCGCCCCAAGCCACGTTGCCGAAGCCCGAGAGTGCGATGGTCTTGCCCACGATGTTCTTGCCGGCCTTTGCCAACACGTGCTCGGTGAAGTAGAGAGCGCCAAAGCCGGTAGCCTCGGGACGGAGAATGGAGCCACCCCAATTCTGGCCCTTGCCGGTCAGCACGCCCACGTTGTACTCACGAGCGAGCTTGGTGTACATACCAAACAGGTAGCCAATTTCCCTGCCACCAACGCCAACGTCGCCTGCGGGAACATCGGTGTCGCCACCAATGTTGTGCCACAACTCCAGCATAAAGGCCTGGCAGAAGCGCATAATCTCTGCCTCCGATTTGCCAACGGGGTCGAAGTCCGAACCACCCTTACCACCACCCATAGGCAGCGTGGTGAGGGCATTCTTGAAGGTCTGCTCGAAGCCGAGGAATTTCAGCATAGAGGGGTTCACTGCCTTGTGGAAGCGAAGACCACCCTTGTAGGGACCGATGGCTGCGTTGAACTGCACACGATAACCGAGGTTTGTCTGCACCTCGCCCTTGTCGTCCACCCAGGTTACACGGAAGGTGAAGATGCGGTCGGGCTCAACCATACGCTCAACGATTTTGGCTTTCTCAAACTCGGGGTGCTGGTTGTAGACCTCCTCGATGCTCTCGAGCACCTCTTTGACTGCCTGCAAATACTCGCTCTCGCCGGGGTGCTTGCGCTCCAACTCGGCCATTAAGTTTTGGACGTTCATAGTTCTGAAATTTGGTTTTAAGTAAATAGTTTTATTATGTTAGGTTTGAATCTCTCGCTCCTTTGTGGTTTTAATCTTCCCTCAAAAATAGTTATTTTTCTTATAAATTGTAATCTCTTGCGATATTTTTCGCGTTTTTCGGAGCAATTTTGTATCTTTGGCTTGCCAATGGCCCCAAAACGCAACTAACTTTCACACGTAACATAAAATTTCTTCAACGATGGAAAACCTCAAAATTACCCCCTTCACCAAGTACCACATCGCCGCAGGCGCAAAAATGGCCCCCTTCGCTGGCTACAATATGCCCATCGAATTCATAGGTATCAACGCCGAGCACCTTTGGGTGCGTGAGGCTGTGGGCGTCTTCGACGTGAGCCATATGGGCGAAATCTGGGTCAAGGGCCCCAGGGCTGTGGAGTTCTTGCAGCACATCACCACCAACAACGTGGCCGCACTCACCGATGGTAAGGTGCAATACTCCTGTATGCCCAACGGTAAGGGGGGTATTGTGGACGACCTGCTCGTCTACCGTGTGGATGAGCAGACCTACCTCCTTGTGGTCAATGCCGCCAACACCGACAAAGATTGGGCACACATCTGCGCCGAGGGCGTGGCCTACGGGCTTGAGGCTGGCCACGGCAAGCAACTCTACAACGCTTCGGACGAGATTTGCCAACTCGCCATCCAGGGCCCCCTGGCTCTGAAAATGGTGCAGAAGATGTGTGAGGAGCCCATCGAGGATATGCCATACTACACCTTCAAGAAACTGAAAGTGGCAGGCTGCGAGGCCATCCTCTCCACCACCGGCTACACCGGCTCGGGTGGCTGCGAGATTTACATTGCCAACGAGGATGCCGACCGCCTCTGGGAGGAGATGTGGCGTGTGGGCGAGGAGTTCGGACTGAAGAACATCGGCCTGGGCGCACGTGACACCCTCCGCCTGGAGAAGGGCTTCTGCCTCTATGGCCACGAGATTGACGACACAACCTCGCCCATCGAGGCAGGCTTGGGTTGGATTACCAAGTTTGTGGAGGGCAAGGATTTCATTGATAGGGAGAAGATGGAGGCCCTCAAGGCTGGAGGTCTGGAGCGTAAACTCGTGGGCTTGCGACTGATTGACAGGGGTATTCCCCGTGCGGGCTACACCATTGGCGATGCCGAGGGTAGGCCCATTGGTAACGTTGTGTCGGGTACAATGTCGCCTTGCTTGAAGGTTGGCATCGGCACCGGCTACGTGCCCAAGGAGTACGCCACCGTGGGCACCGTGCTGACGGTCATCGTGCGCGAAAGAGCCCTGACAGCCGAGGTGGTCAAACTGCCGTTTGTTTAGGGAGAGTCGGGAGTTTAAGGAGATTAGGGAGTTTAGTGAGTTTAGGGAATTTAGGGAGTCTAAGGTATCTCGTCCCTAACTTCCCTAACTTCCCTAACTTCTCTATTATTCCCCAATAAATTTAGAAAAGTGATTTCCAATGAGCACCAATGAGTTAATCAAACGTCAAGGCGACCACCACAACTTGATATGTTTCCGTAAGGCCGAATTGCTTTTTGATATGACATATCACTTTGCACACACCGCCTTCGAAAAAGGCGATCGTACGATTGATCAAATGGTGCAGGCAGCTCGTTCCGGAAAACAAAATATCGTAGAGGGGAATGCCGACATTGAGACTTCACTCGAGATGGGCATCAAGTTGCTGAATGTTGCCAAGGCAAGTTTTCAGGAACTGCTGTCAGATTATGAGGATTTCTTGCGTGTCAATGGTTATGCGCAGTGGGAGACCACATCGAAAGAGTATGTGGCGATGCGCAAACTTGGCATTGAGGGAAACAACGCTAACATCCTGACAATCGCAAAATCACGCCCACTTGATACGGTGGCAAATATGGCAATTATTCTCATCAAACAAGAGGATTATCTCTTACATCAATTGCTCAAATCACTCTCCAACCGCTTTGTGAAAGAGGGCGGCTTCAAGGAACGTATGTATAGGGCGAGGGTGCAGAATAGAGAGATAAAGGGAAGTTAGGGAGATTAGAGAGTTTAGGGAGATTAGGGAGATTAGGGAACTCCCTACATTCCCTACATTCCCTACATTCCCTAACCTCCCTATAACCACAGCAGCAAAAAAAGTAGCCGTTGTCTGGGCGGCTACCCTTTCAAAACTACTAACCCAAACGGATAAAACAAGGGACGTGGCGACCTTGTGGGGTCGCCACACTGCTGTCGAGCCGATAGGCGATATAATTCCTCCCCTAAGTTAGGGGAGGTGGTGCGGTAAGCACCGGAGGGGTTTGTCATAAGCCGTTAGGTTATTAGCAGTCGGTCGGCGGTCATCGTTTATTACAGACGCCCCCGTCACTTCGTGCCACCCCCTCTAACTTAGAGGGGGACATTGACGGTAAGCAACAAAAAAAAGGTAGGCGTTGTCGCAACGGCTACCCTTTCAAAACTACTAACCCAAACTTAAATAAATGAAGAAACCTTGTAGTATTCAACTACGCCTTATTGTTTTGCAAAAGGCGTGCCACATTGGGACGGGTGGGTTTTTATTTTGATTTTTTGTGGTCGGGGGCTGTTTTGCACCATTCTTGGATGTGAGTGGGGTGTTCTTTTATCAACAAACCAACAAAACACACACGTCTATGAAAAAACTGATGTTAGCAACACTTGCCACCCTCGCCGTGGTGCTGGGGGTGGTGGCAGCCGAAATTACCACCAAGCAACTCCCACAGCCCGCACAGGAGTTCATCAAGGAGTATTTTGCCAAGGACCAGGTGAAGAAGATTCGTATGCACCGCCACCACGGTGGCAACACCTACAACGTGCTCTTCACCGACGGCAGCAAAATCAACTTCGACTCCAAGGGACAATGGACCAAAATCAAACTCCGCAACGACTCCATCCCCGTGGAGATTATTCCCGAGTACATCACCACCTATGTGTGGGAGCAGTACCCCAATATGCTCATTATGAGCATTGAACAGGAGGGCCAGGGCCACGAGGTGGAACTCTCCGATGGCACCGAACTCACCTTCAACCCCAAGGGCAACGTGGTGAAGATTGACTGAATGTCGCTACTGACGTAGGAACACAAAAAATCCCGCCGACAAGCTGACTTGTCTGGCGGGATTTTCGTTGTGTGGCCCCTTCAATTATTGGCCCTTGCGGAGCCCTTGCAGCGCCCACACTATCTCTATTTTGCCTCGGTCCTCTGGGCCTCCACAAAGTATTTTTGTGATTTGAGCAGGTTGCGGCTCTGGAGCACCATCGTCTTGGTCTCGTTGAGGATGGTCAGGTAGAGCATACTTGCCTTGGTCGAGGTGGAGTTGTTCTGGATGCGGCGGAGCTGGTTCTTGATGGCCTGTGCAATCAGGTCGAAGAGTTCGTCACGCATAGCCAGCACGAGGTCGATTTGTGCGAAGTCGTTGGCCTGCAACATATCGTTGATGCGGTTGTATAGCTCCGACACGGAGTTGTTGATGGTGGTCAGGTCCTCCACCTGCTCCTCGCTCATACCACGGTGGTTGTTGTCGATGTGCTCATAGCAGGGGCGGGTGATGTGGACGAGTGCCTTACACATCTCGCTGATGTAGTCCACCACCTGAACGTAGTAGTGTCCGGTGTCGATGTAGTTCTCCTCGTGGAATTTGTGCAGGGTGGGCAGCATTGCATACTTGCGCTCACGTGCCGCATAGAAGAGGTCGTTGCTCTGGCGCACCAACGTGCGGAGAGCCTTGCGGTCCTCCTTGAGGGTTGCGGCGATGGTTTGTGCATAGATGTCGGTTGTGGTCTGCATAGTCTGGCACACCTCGGTGATGAGCGTACCCAGAGCCTCGTCTTGATCGTCGGAGAAGGCGACCTTCACGGCCTCCTGCTTGGCCTCTTTCTTCTTGCTCTTCTTGGGCAGCATCATATAGACACACAAGATTGAGAGCGCGATGATGGCCACAACACCGCCCCAGAGGAGCAGCAGTGTGATGACAATCGAGAGCACGAAAGCAGCAAAACCTGTGAGGAACCAACCTGCCACCACGGTGATTACACCTGTGATGCGGTAGACTGCGCTCTCGCGGCCCCAAGCCTTGTCGGCCAACGACGAACCCATTGCCACCATAAAGGTAACGTAGGTGGTCGAAAGGGGCAATTTGAGCATCGTACCGATGATAATCAGCATCGAACCTGCGGTGAGGTTTACCACAGCACGAATGAGGTCAAACTGTCCTTGATCGGCGGCCATCTCCGATGCGGCAGGAGTCTCAAAACGACGTGCCACAGCATTCTGCCAACTCTTGGGAGTGTGGTCCTCAAACCAGCGGCTGCAAGTCACTGCCACCCTCACAATGGCCCTCGAAAATGCGGTGGAGCC
Source organism: Tidjanibacter sp. (assembly GCA_017503465.1). Lineage (GTDB taxonomy): Bacteria > Bacteroidota > Bacteroidia > Bacteroidales > Rikenellaceae > Tidjanibacter. Next base: position 24,926 of record JAFVSY010000061.1, read on the forward strand.
AAACTTCTCGTTGCCATCATCCTGAGTGGAGGCAAGGCTAAGCTCTGTTTCGGACACAGTCTCTGCCTTCGAAGAGGTGCAAAGCACCACAACCATAATCAAGCCGGAGAGCACAAGGAAGATGGTGTCTGCCTTCACGGGGTTGTTAAGTGCGCCCATCAGCATATTGGGGTCGCCCGTCTGCTGGGCAATCTTCCACGAATCCAGACCTGCCAGAGGTACACCGATGAAGTTCACAAGGTCGTTACCTGCAAACGCCAACGCCAACGAAAAAGTACCCGCAAGGATGGTTATTTTGAGAATGTTCACTTTGAGTTTCTGCAACAAGAACAGCAACAGCGAACTAGCGGCATAGACAACCAGCAAACAAATAGCCGTGTGCTCATTGATGTAGGCCACCAAATCCACAGCCAAGCCCGACGATTTCAGACCTTTGATAAGTGCAAAGTAGATGATAATGGTGAATGCCACACCACACCAAAGCGCACCATAACGACGGAGTTGTTTGTGATAGCGGAACGTGAAGAGAAGGCGGCTGAAAAACATCAGTATCGTACCTGTGATGAAGGCCAACACGACCGAAAGCAGAATACCCGCAATCATTGCCAGCGCCTTGCCGGAGTTGATGAGCGTTTCGGGCGTGCCATCGGGGCCAATCACGGGCTCTTTGAAGATGCTCACTGCGATAGCCGAGCCGAGCAAGCCGAACACGAGGGCTACGGTAGTCGAGGTGGGCAGACCGAGCGAGTTGAATACATCCAACAGAATCACGTTGGCAAACATCACACCCGTAAAGAGCATTATCACTTCGTGGAAGGTGAAGAACTCGGGGTAGTAGACACCACTACGGGCCACCTCCATCATACCACTCGAAGTGAGCGCACCGATGATGATACCCACCGAGGCCACTGCGAGGATGACCTTCTTGGGTGCGGCCTTGGAGCCGAGGGCCGAGTTAAGGAAGTTTACAGCATCGTTGGATACGCCCACATAGAGGCCTCCCACTGCCAACAAGAGCAGCACAACGACAATGAAAGTGTAAATTGCTGACATTACTTATCTTTAATGTTTTGTTAAATTTTCGTCGCAAAGTCAATTTGACGGCACAAATGTAACCCAATATTTCGGACCACCAAGCCCCTTGTTACTTAATTAACAATTACTTAATATGTGGCTAACAGAAACTTAACATTCCCTTTGCAGGCCCGCAAATGGCGTGGGATTGACGGCCGATGGTGTGTGGTCGATGGTGTGTGGTCGAGAGGAGAATGGATTTAATTTTTTGGCCGACGGTAGGCAAAAAAAGAGGAGCACCGCCGTGCTCCTCTCGTTGTTTTCTGTCTGCCAATCGGCTTATGCCTTATTGGGCTCGTGTTTGTACTTGAAGATGACCGCAAAGAGCAGTGCAACCACAAGTGCATAGGCTGCAAAGATGTACCAAGCGGTGCTCCAGCCTGCTGCCTGCTCGGCCAGGGGTTTGGAGTTCACGCAGGCGTTCACAACTGCCTGGGCCGAAAGGGTACCCACCGTGGCACCAATACCATTGGTCATCATCATAAACACACCCTGTGCGCTGGAACGGATGCTCGGCTCGGTCTCCTGGTCCACATAGAGCGAACCGCTGATGTTGAAGAAGTCGAATGCCACGCCGTAGACAATCATCGAGAGGATGAACATCCACACGCCACCACCGGGGTTGCCTGCACCAAACAGACCAAAGCGGAACACCCAAGCGAACATCGCCATAAGCATAACCTTCTTGATACCGAACTTGCGCAAGCAGATGGGGATAAGGAGGATGCAAAGCGTTTCGCTCACCTGCGAGAGCGAAATGAGCATATTGGAGTGCTGCACACCAAAGGTGTTGGCATACTCGGGAATGGCCTCGAAACTACCGAGGAAGGGGTTGGCAAAGCCGTTGGTAATCTGCAACGACACACCCAGCAACATCGAGAAGATGAAGAAGATGGCCATCTTCTTCTGCTTGAAGAGCGCAAAGGCCTTCAGTCCGAGTGCTTCGGCAAGGCTCTTCTTCTCGGCACTCTTGTTCACGGCACAAGCGGGCAGGGTGAGTGCATAGAGGCAGAACACCAGGCCGATGATACCCGAGAAGGCGAGCTGCTTGGCGTTGGCCTGGAAGCCGAGAGCGTCGGTCAGAAGCATTGCGCAGATGAAGCCCACGGTACCGAACACACGGATGGGCGGGAAGTGCTTCACGGTGTCCATACCTGCACCCTCAAGGGCCGAGTAGGCCACCGAGTTGGACAGGGCGATGGTGGGCATAAAGAAGGCCACGCTGACCGAGTAGAGCGTAAAGAGGGTTGCAAACTCGGGTGTGGCGGTCGAAAGGCCATACATACCTGCGGCCAACATTGCAGCACCTGCCACTCCGTGGCAAAGGCTCAATACCTTCTGTGCCGGCATCCAACGGTCGGCCACAATACCTGCCAGGGCGGGCATAAAGATTGACACCACTCCCTGCATAGCGTAGAACCAACCGATGTTCTCTGCCATACCTGCACCTGCGAGGTAGCGACCCATACTTGTGAGATAGGCTCCCCACACTGCATATTGCAGGAAGTTCATAATAATCAGGCGAATTTTCAGTTTCATAAAAAATGTGTAGTGTTATGTTTGTGTAACTTTTTTGGTTTTCGCTACCACAAATATACAAAAATCCGTACATTTGCATAAACCACACAACTTTTTTTTGATATGAAAAGGCTATTGCTCACACTGCTGTTGGTGGCCGCTGCCACCTTTGGGACCACTGCAAAGAACTACACGGTGGACTCCGTGCCCAATGTGCAGGTGGCCGACCAGAGGCGTTTTGTGAGTAATCCGGACGGAATACTCTCCCCCGAGGCTGTCTACACCATCGACACAATGCTCTACCGACTGCGCACAAGCGGGGTGGCCGAGGTGGCAGTGGTGGCGGTGGAGTCCATAGGCTTTGACGAGCCGAGGGAGTTTGCCACCTCACTCTTCCGCCATTGGGGCCTGGGCGACAAGGAGCAGAACAACGGCCTGCTGGTGCTGTTGGTGCTCGGACAAGGAGCCATAGAGATAGAGACGGGCTACGGCATCGAGGGCGACCTGCCCGATGCGGTGTGTAAGCGCGTGATAGAGAGGGTGATGATTCCCCACTTCAAGGCTCGCAACTTTGACGAAGGTATGGTCGAGGGCGTTGGCGCACTTGTCGAGGTGCTTCGCACACGTGAGGTGCCCGAGGAACTCCGTGGGGGTGGCGACAGCAAGTCGGAACTCATCGGATTGTGCATAGCCTTTGGGGCAGTAATCATCTTCGTTGTGCTCATCTGCATACTGCTGGCACTGCACAGCCGTTGCCCGAAGTGCAATAAATACCACAGCCTCAAGCGCACAGGCGAGCGTGTGGAGATTAGCCGCAACTCCTTCCAGCGAGTCTACAAGGTTGCCTACAAGTGTACCCTCTGTGGCCACGTGGTGTGGCGCAACGAGGCCGAGGATGTGGGTGGCCACCACCGTGGAGGTGGCGGTGGGCCCATAATCTTTGGCGGCGGAGGCTTCGGTGGCCGCGGTGGCGGTGGCTTCGGCGGTGGCTTCGGCGGAGGCTTCGGCGGCGGTATGAGTGGCGGCGGCGGAGCCGGAGGAAGGTTCTGATGCGGCAAGGATGATTTGGGAAAGAAAACTCTTAACAAAAAATATAAAATTATGAAGAACAAAGGTTTATGGATTGCATTGGCTGCGGTTGCAGTCGTGCTGGTGTGGGGCGTGTCGAAGTACAACGCTCTGGTGGGTAGCAACGAGAAGGTCGAAAATGCTTGGAGTCAGGTGGAGAATCAGTACCAACGCCGTGCTGACCTCATCCCCAACCTCGTGAATACCGTCAAGGGCTACGCAGCCCACGAGCAGAGCACCCTTGAGGAGGTGGTGGCTGCACGCGCCAAGGCTACACAACTCACCGTGGATGCCTCTTCGCTCACTCCCGAAAAACTTGCCGAGTACCAGAAGGTGCAGGGCGAGGTGGGCTCGGCATTGGGCCGACTGATGGCCATAAGTGAGGCCTACCCCGACCTGAAGGCCAACCAAAACTTTATGGAGTTGCAGGCCCAGTTGGAGGGCACCGAGAACCGCATCGCCGTGGCCCGCAGGGATTTCAACGAGAGCGTGAGGGCCTACAATCTGCGCACCAAACGCTTCCCCGCAAACATCATCGCCTCGATGTTCGGCTTTGAGCCCAAGGCATACTTTGAGGCTGCCAGCGGTGCCGAGAGCGCACCCACTGTGGAGTTTTAGGAATTAGTAAAGAGTAGTTAGTAATTAGTAAATATTTGCTGACCGCTGATTGCTGACCGCTTAAAACAATTGACTATGCACGTATAAGGACTTGTGATTGGTGTTTGCACCTTTCTGATTATAGGGCTGTTTCACCCCATTGTCATCAAAACCGAATATTGGTTTGGTGTGCGTGTGTGGTGGGTGTTCCTACTGCTCGGTGTGGCAGGCGTGGTGGGCTCACTCTTTGTGCCCAACACACTCCTCTCCACCCTGCTGGGAGTATTCGCCTTCTCCTCCTTCTGGAGCATCAAGGAACTCTTCGAACAGCGAGAACGAGTGCGCAAGGGGTGGTTCCCAAAAAGAGAAAAGAAGTCTGACCGTTAGTGGTCAGACTTCTTTTTTTACAACGCCTCTCTCTAATTCTCCGTTTTTGGTTTCCGTTTGTGGTTGTGGGTATTCATCGTGCGCTCAATGCCGATGGTGGTGAAGTCCTTGATGGCAGCCACGGCAGCATCCACCGCCACCTCAAACTCCTTGCGCTCCTCAGTCGAGAGTCGCCCCAACACAAAGTCCACCTGGTGGCCCTGCGGGAAGTCGCCACCCACACCCATACGGATGCGGGCGTAGTTGCCACCGCCACACAGCGCGTCAATGTTTTTCAGTCCATTGTGGCCACCATCGCTACCCTTCGCCCTGATGCGCAGGGTACCCACGGGTATGGCAATGTCGTCCACCACCACCAGGAGGTTCTCCTTGGCGATATTCTCCTTGTCGAGCCAGTAGCGCACGGCCTTACCGCTGAGGTTCATATAGGTGGAGGGCTTCACCACCACCAGCGTGCGCCCCTTCCATCTTATCTCCGCACGGGAGGCATAGCGGTCGGGGGTGAAGGTGCCACCGGCTCCCTCCACAAGTTTGTCCACAACATCGAAGCCCGCATTGTGGCGCGTGGCTTCATACTCGGCTCCAATGTTGCCGAGGCCAACAATGAGATATTTCATAGTGTCCGGTTCTTTTCTCTGTTTGCTCTTGCCGAATAGTCCGAAAAACATAGGCACAAACTTTTGTTATGTGGGCGCAAAGATAGTGTTTTTTGTGTTTTGTAGGCGTGGCACTTGCCCACAATGTTGTGCGCCACTTCGCTACTCCTCCTCGTCCTGCTGCACGAGTGCTTCGGGCAGTCGCTTGGAGGCTTTGGCTCCGAGGACTTTGAGGTTTTCCACACGGGAGAGGATGTTACCACGCCCCGTGGAGAGTTGTTCGATGGCCTTGGTGCAGCTGTCGGCCGCCTTGCCGATGTTCTTCTCCACCTCGCCGAGGGTCTCCACAAAGCCCACAACCTTGTCGTAGAGTTTGCCACCCGCATCGGCAATTTTGAGTGCATTTTTGTTCTGCGAGTCGCGCTGCCAGAGGTCGTAGACTATGCGCAACATAGCCAGCAGGTTGGTAGGCGAGGAGATAACCACGTTCTTCTTGTAGGCATCGGCCCATAGGTTGGGCTCATTCTGGAGCGCATACATAAAGGCCGGCTCGTTGGGCACAAACATTATCACAAACTCCGGAGCCTTGTCGGTGAGGTCCTGATAACGCTTGGCCGAGAGCTCCTGCACGTGCTTGCTCACCGAGGCCACGTGGGCAGCCATCGCCGCCTCCTGCTCCTTGGGCTCCTCGGCGGCACTCCAATTCACAAAGGCCGTGAGCGACACCTTGGAGTCCACGATGATGACCTTGCCATCGGGCAATGAGAGCACCACATCGGGCCTCTGGTTGCGCCCCTGCTCATCCTTAATGCTCTCCTGCGTGAAGTAGTGGATACCCTTTTGCAGACCGCTGTTCTCCAGCAGGCTGTCGAGAATCATCTCGCCCCAATCGCCCTGCACCTTGCTGTCGCCCTTGAGCGCACGGGTAAGGTTTTTGGTTTCGGTCGTGATGTGCTGATTGAGCTCCATCAGGGTTTTGAGTTCGTTTTTGAGCGCACCGCTCTGCTCGTTCTGGGCGGAGTAGATGTTCTCCACCCTCTCACGGAAGTCCTTGATGTTGTCCCTAAGGGGTTTGAGCACCAACTCAATGGACTCCTTGTTGGTGGCGGTCATCGACTTCTGCTTCTCTTCGAGGATGTCGTTTGCCAGGTTCTTGAACTCCTGACGGAAGGAGGCCTGCAACTCTCCGAGCTGGGCCTTGTCCTCGGCGGCCTTCTCACGCAGGGTGCGGTTTTCGGCCTCAAGGAGTGCGGTTTTCAGTTCGGCAGCGTGGGCTTGCCTATTGAGTTCGGCAATCTTCTCCTCAAGGGCGAGATTTTTCTCCACCTCGGCAATGAGTTTGGAGTCTATAACCTTGTTCTGCCTGCGGTCGAAACGCAGCATCACAGCCTCGGCAACCACTGCCACGACCAGAACAATCAGTGCAATCAGTATGGGTGTGTTCATAAAAATGTTGTTGGTATCGTGTTTGAATAGGTCAAAAGTAATACTTTTTTCGGTTTTTTGGCTACCTTTGTACACAAGATTTTTTTGAGCCCTATGAGCAACAACAAAAAACGCATCGTTTCGCCCTCGATGCTCTCGGCCGACTTCGGCCACTTGGAGCGAGATACACGTATGATTGACCGCAGCGCGGCCGAATGGGTACACATCGACGTTATGGACGGAGTCTTTGTGCCCAACATATCGTTTGGCTTCCCCGTGCTGAAAGCCATCACGGCGGCCACGCAGAAGTTTATGGACGTGCACCTGATGATTGTGGAGCCGGAGAAGTATGTGGAACGCTTTGTGAAGGCAGGAGCCGACCTTGTTACGTTCCACTTGGAGGCCACCAAGGATGTGCAGGGCTGCATCGACCTCATTCGCCACAGTGGAGCCAAGGTGGGTGTGAGCATCAAACCGGCCACCCCCGTGGAGGCCATTGAAGAGTGGCTGCCCCAGATTGACTTGGTGCTGGTGATGAGCGTGGAGCCCGGCTTTGGAGGTCAGAGTTTCATTGAGGGTAGTGCCGAGAAGGTGTCTGCCTTGCGGGGGATGATTGAGAGGCGTGGGCTGGAGGTGCTCATAGAGATAGACGGAGGGGTTAGCCGCCACAATGCGGGTGCCCTCTACGAGGCCGGTTGCGATGTGCTGGTTGCGGGAAGTGCGGTGTTCAAAGCCCCCGACCCCGAGGCCGAAATTGTGGCAATGCTTGATGCGTCTACAAATTAGTAATTAGTAAAGAGTAATTAGTAAATATCGCCCTTCTCTACTCCCAGGGGAGGTGTGCTGACTTAGGGTAGGAGCAATTCTCAATTCTCATACATTGGTTTCGATAGATAACATAACCGTAAGTTTTGGTGGCTGGGACCTCTTTAAGGAGATTTCGCTGCTGATAAATCCACGCGACCGAATCGGTCTGGTGGGTAAGAATGGTGCGGGCAAGACAACACTCCTCAAGGTGATTATGGGTATGCAGCCCCCAACCGCCGGGGCCATCACGATGAGTGGCGACACCACCCTCGGCTATCTGCCACAGCAGATGAAGGTGCACGACACCACAACCCTGCGTGAGGAGACCGCCAAGGCCTTTGACGAGGTGCTCTCACTCGAGCGAGAGATGGAGCAACTCACTGCCGAGATTGCCACAAGGGAGGACTATGAGAGTGAGGACTATGCCGCCCTCGTGCACCGACTCAGCGACATACACGACCGACACGCACTGCTCGGTGGCGAGAGTCGGGAGGCGCAGATTGAGCGCACACTGTTGGGCTTGGGTTTCAAGCGTGAGGACCTCGACAAGCCCACAAGCACCTTCAGCGGTGGCTGGAGGATGCGTATCGAACTCGCCAAGTTGCTCTTGCGCAAGCCCTCGGTATTCTTGCTTGACGAGCCCACAAACCACCTCGACATTGAGAGTATCCAATGGTTGGAGGGTTACTTGAAGGAGTATCCCGGAGCGGTGTTGCTCATCTCCCACGACCGCGATTTTCTGGACAACGTAACCAACCGCACCGTGGAGTTGTTGCTCGGCAAGGTCTACGACTACAAGGTCCCCTACAGCCAATATGTGCAGCTGCGCAAGGAGCGACGAGAGGCACAGGTGGCTGCCTACAACAACCAGCAGAGGCTCATCGAAAAGACCGAGGAGTTCATCGAAAAATTCCGCTACAAGCCCACCAAGAGCAACCAGGTGCAGAGCCGAGTGAAGCAACTCGAAAGGCTCGAGCGCATAGAGATAGACGAGGAGGACCTCAGCGCACTCAACCTCAAGTTTCCGCCCGCACCACGAAGTGGTCAGATTGTGGCCGAACTCAAGGAGGTGGGCAAGTCGTTTGGCCCGAAGAGAGTCTTTGGCGGAGCCAACATCACCATCGAGAAGGGCGACCGCATAGCCCTTGTGGGGCGCAATGGCGAGGGTAAGACAACCCTGGCACGTATGCTCATTGGCGAATTGGAGCCCACGGAGGGGTCGGTGCGACTGGGTGCCAACGTGAGCCTCGGCTACTATGCCCAAAACCAAGACGACCTGATGGATGGCGAGTTTACCGTCTACGACACCCTCGACAAGGTGGCTGTGGGCGACATTCGCACCCGGTTGAGGGACATTCTTGGAGCCTTCCTCTTCCGTGGGGAGGATGTGGACAAGAAGGTAAAGGTGCTCAGTGGTGGCGAGCGTTCAAGGCTCGCTATGGCCCGAATGATGCTCTCGCCCCACAATCTGCTGGTGCTCGACGAGCCCACCAACCATATGGATATGCGCTCAAAGGATATCCTCAAAGAGGCCCTGCGTAAGTATGACGGCACGCTGGTGCTGGTGTCCCACGACAGGGAGTTTCTCGATGGACTTGTGGAGAAGGTCTACGAGTTTCGTGATGGGGGAGTGAAGGAGTATCTGGGCGGTATTCGTTACTTCCTCGAGAAGCGCAAACTCGAGGATATGCGCCAGATTGAACTGCGCGACGTTGCAGTCAAGGAGCAGAAGAGCAGCAGCGGTAAGGAGGACTACCTCGCCAAGAAGGAGAACGAAAAACTCATACGCAAAACCCAGCGAGCAATTGAAGAAAAGGAGGCTTTGGTGGCCAAGTTGGAGGGCGAGGTGGCCGAGTGGGATGCCCGACTTGCTGCACCCGACCAGCACGGCATCGACCTAACCGACAGCAAGGTCTTTGAGGAGTACAACGCTCTCAAACAGAGGCTTACCTTTGAGGAGCACGAGTGGGAGAAGTTGTGTTATGAGTTGGAGTTGCTCCAAGAGAATTAGTAGTGAGTAATTAAGTTAATAGCAGATATACTATGGAGAATAACGAGTTTTTCAAGGACAAGAGGGAGCGTAAGCCTCGCACCGAGGCCCCCACGTTTAATGCTGAGCCACAATACACCGAGGCACGCGACCTCAATTGGGAGGAGCGCACCCGTGAGCCCAAACGCACACCACGTAACGCACACCCCTCCGAGCGCACTCCACGCAAGGACTTTGCTCCTCGTGAGCGCAACTCGGCCCAACCGAAGGATGACAACATTGTGTTCGGTCTGCGCCCCGTGATTGAGGCCATCGAGACCGAGAAGCAGATTGAGAAAATCTATGTGCGCAAGGGTGCCGAAGGTGGACTTATGGCCGACCTCAAGGACCTCTGCTACCGTAGCCGCATCCGCTATCAGGAGGTGCCGGTGGAGAAACTCAACCGCCTCACTCGCGGCAACCACCAGGGTGTGGTGGCTGTGATTGCCCCCATTGAGTATGTGGCTCTGGAGGATATCCTCGACCGCATACCCGAAGATGAAAAGGCCCTCATTGTGGTCTTCGACGAGGTTACGGATGTGCGCAACTTTGGTGCCATTGCACGCTCGGCCGAGTGTGCAGGTGCCCACGGACTCATCACTCCGCTGAAGAACTCCGCACCCGTCAATGGCGAGGCCATACGCTCCTCGGCAGGTGCCCTCACGCGCATCCCCGTACACCGTGCAGGCAGCATACGAAACACCCTCAAAACCCTCTCGCAGGCAGGTATGCAGATTGTGGCTGCCACCGAGAAGGCCGACACCCTGCTCTTTGATGCCGACCTCACCAAGCCCACCGTAATCGTTATGGGTAACGAGGAGAACGGCATCGGCAAGGAGGTGCTCAAACTCTGCGACTGCAAGGCTGCCATACCTATGGTGGGACGCATCGAGAGCCTCAATGTGTCGGCCGCAGCGGCCATTATGCTCTTTGAGAGCGTGCGCCAGAGGTATTGCAAAAATTAGATTTTTTCCATTCCCGAGTGCCCACACACATTGCCCACCACAGCACCCACATACACCATTGAGGTCGTGCGCAGCCGTAGGGCTCGGCGCATCTCGCTCCGCATCACCCGCGAGGGTGGGGTGCGGCTGACCATACCTTGGTGGCAACCCAAGGGGCTTGCACTGCGTTGGGCAGAGGAGCGCAGGGAGTGGATAGAGGCGGCCCTTGTGCGACAAAGGACGAGAATGGGCGATAGTGCCCCGATGTCGGAGAGCGAGGTGGAGGTGTTGCGTGGGGTGGCAAAGGAGAAACTGCCCCGAATGTTGGCGGCGGCGGCCGAGCGCACAGGGTTGCGCTACCGCCGTGTTACGGTGCGCAAGACCCACAGTCGTTGGGGTAGTTGCACCCGTGAGGGCAACATCTCGCTGTCGCTCTACTTGGCTACTCTGCCCGATGAACTCATTGATTATGTGTGTGTTCACGAATTGTGCCACACAGTGCACCCCAACCATTCGGCCGAATTTCACGCCCTGGTGAATCACCACCTCGGTGGCAAAGAAAAGGCCCTTGCGGCCAAACTACGCGCCTATCATCCGGGCCGAAAGTGAATAAAAACGCTTTTGTGCTATCTTCCAACGATGAAGATGGTGGGGCGTTTGTGCATATCGGGTGCGGACTGCTTGCGCCATTGCTCCACCGTGAGGGTGCGAATCTGCTGAGTGGGCGAGGTGATGTCCACGGCTACCGTGAGCCTTGTGCCGCCCGACAACACCGAAAGCATATCCGAAAACAACTTTTCATTTCTGTAGGGAGCCTCAATGAAAATCTGGCTCTGCCCCTCGGTTTGCGCTCTGCGCTCAAAGTGGCGGAGTGCTTTGGCTCGCTCGGCAGGTTTGATGGGGAGGTAGCCGTTGAAGGCGAAACTCTGTCCGTTCTGTCCGCTGGCCATCAGTGCCATCAGCAGACTCGAAGGGCCCACAAGCGGGACCACCTCAATGCCCCTACGTTGGGCTGCGGCCACCACATCGGCCCCGGGGTCGGCCACACCGGGGAGTCCGGCCTCGCTGATGATACCCGCACTACGCCCCTCCAACACAGGGCGCAGCAGGGGCTCAATATCCATTGCTGTGGTGTGTTCGTTGCACTCGGCAAACTCCAACTCCTCAATGGGGCAGCCAATCTTGGCGGCACTCAAAAAGCGCCGAGCCGTGCGCACGTTCTCCACGATGAAGTAGTCCAGCCCTGCCATCACCGTGCGGTTGTACTCGGGCAACACGTCGTAGGGGTTGCCCTCACTGATGGGGCAGGGGAGCATATAGATTTTTCCGTAGGCCATTTTCAAACAACTCTCCGCTTTATTCCTTTATATATATGCGCTTAACCCTCTTTGAGATTGAGGTCATAACCTCATAGGGGATGGTGCCGAGCAGGGTGGCCATCTCCTCCACGCTGCCACCCTCGCCACCGAAGATGACAACCTCATCGCCCTCCTTGGCTCCAAGGCCCGTGACGTCAATCATACAGCTGTCCATACACACTCTGCCCACAATCGGAGCCCTGTGGCCACCGATGCAGACGCTCCACGCTCCGCCGCCAAGCCTACGGTCCAAGCCGTCGGCATAACCAATGGGTATGGTGGCAACCTCCGTGGGGTGGTCAATCACTCCCGCACGACCATAGCCAACCGTTTCGCCCGTGGTGAGGGTTTTCACCTGCACGATGCGTGTGGTGAGCCTTGCGATGGGTTTTGCGCCCTTGGCACCCACTCCGTAGAGCCCGATACCGAGGCGGCACATATCGTAGTGCGACTCGGGGTAGTGCTCAATGGCTGCGCTGTTGTTGAGGTGGCGCAGGGGGGTGTGGGGGAGTCGGCTCATTATGGCACCCGACACCGCCTCGAAGGTCTGCTGCTGGGCGTGCACGAAGGCCTCCTCCTCGGGCATATCGGCCGTGGCGAGGTGGGAAAAGATGGTACGTACCGTAACCAACCCTTTGAGTCTCTCCAACTCGGCGGCGAGCACCTCCACGTCGTCCATTCGGAACCCAAGGCGGTGCATACCGCTGTCCACCTTCAGGTGGATGGGGTAGTCGCTCTCGCCGGCCCTGCGTACAGCCTCCGCAAAGGCGTGCAGGGAGGTGAGGTTGTAGATTTCGGGTTCAAGCCTGTAGGTGGTCATCAGCAGGAAACTGTCGGCATCGGCATTGAGCACCACGATGGGCATTGTGATACCTTTCTGTCGCAACTCCACGCCCTCGTCGGCAAAGGCTACGGCGAGGTAGTCCACTCCCTCGTGGGCCAGCGTGGTGGCAATCTCATAGCCACCGTGGCCATAACTCGAAGCCTTCACCATAGCCATAAGCCTTGTGCCCTCGGGCAACATACGGCGATAGAGGTTGAGGTTGGACACCATTGTGGAGAGGTTCACCTCCAACACAGTGGTGTGGCTCTGGCGAGAGAGTGCGTGCACAAGGCGGTCGAAGCCCGACATCTGGTGCCCCTTGATGAGCACCGCAGCACCCTCAATCTTGTCCTGCGAGAGGGTGGCAAGGAGTTCGTCCACCGAGGTGTGGAACTCGCTCTCCACCTCGAAGTACTCCTTGTGGGCAGCAAGGTGTTCGCCCACGCCGATGAACTTGCTCACTCCGGCCCTGTCGATGAGTTCGGCCACGCGGGAGTAGAGCCTCTCCTCAGGCAGGGTGCTGTAGGGTATGTCCGAAAGTATCACCACCTTGCGCCTTGCGGCTGCCACGTTCTCTAACTCATCCAGCGCAATGGCCAGCGAGTTGGTGTCGGAGTTGTGGGTGTCGCCCAGGATTATGGAGCCTCCGAGCCCCTCGCCGAGCGACATTTTTAGGGTTATGGGTTTTGCATCTTGCAACCTCTCCTCGGTGGCCTTGCGGTCGTAGCCCAGGCTCTCATAGAGTGCCGCCACCATCGAAGGGATGTCGGTGGCCCCAATCTTCTCCCTCACGGCCACCAGAGCCTCGGCAACATAGGGGTTGGAACTATCGTAGATAACCCTGCCACAGCGGCTGAAGAGCACAGCCTTCTCGGAAGCCTTGTGGCTGCGGTCGATGAAGTTCTCGTCGTGCTGGGGGCCCAGGCAGGTGAAGATACCCACGTCGGGGCGTATCATAGCCTCCAAGTGGGCCATCTCATCGGGACGCGATATGCCCGCTTCAATCACCGCAAGGTCCTCGTCGCCCTCAATCATCAGCAACGACAGGGCCACACCGAGTTGTGAGTTGTAGCTCCTCGGCGAGCGGAATAGGCGTACCCCCTTGGGGGCAACCTCGGCAATGAGTTCCTTGGTTGTGGTCTTGCCCGTGGAGCCCGTGATGGCTACAACTGTGCCACGGAAGCCCGCACGATAGTCGGCTGCAACCTTTTGCAGAGCCCTCAACGAACGCTCCACCACCACAAAACCCGCCTCGGGCCAAGCCTCAAAGTTGAGCTCTCGCTCCACCATAAAGGCACGCAGGCCACGGCGGTAGAGGTCGTCAATGAAGTTGTGCCCATCGTGATTTACACCACCAATGGCCACAAACATAGGGTTCTGCTCGGTGGCAAAACTATGGCGGCTGTCGGTGATGACACGGCCCACACACCGGTCGGCACCAACGAGGGTGCCTCCCGCAATGCGTGCGATATCCTTCAACGAATAGTTCATCCTAAAAATGAGAATTAAGGAAAATCAAACTTTGCCGATTTCCCACTTTCAATTCTATGTGTTATTTCTTCCTCGGAACAATCTCGTCGATGAGTGCCTGCGTTGCGGGCTTGTGGCCACGGAAGGCAACGTAGAGTTCCATCGGGTGCTTGGTGCCACCCTTTGAGAGCACATTGTTCCTGAACGACTGGGCCACCTCACGAGAGAAGATTCCCTCCTGCTGGAAGAGTGCAAAGGCATCGGCATCGAGTACCTCTGCCCACTTGTAGCCATAGTAGCCTGCGGCGTAGCCACCCGAGAAGATGTGGGTGAAGGCGGGAGCCATTGCGGTCCCCTCCACCACGGGCAGGGTCTTGGTGGGCTCCATAGCCTCACGCTCGATGGCCAGTGCATCGCCCTCGATGGGGGCCTTTATGGTGTGGTAGGCCATATCGGTCAGACCAAACGACACCTGGCGCACGTTGGCGTAGGCTTTCAGGTAGTTCTTGGCCTCGATGACCTTCTCCCTCAACTCGGCCGGCATCTTCTCGCCGGTCTGGTAGTGTACGGCTACGATGTCGAGGAACTCGGGCTGCACGGCCCAATTCTCCATAATCTGGCTGGGCAACTCCACAAAGTCGCGATAGACCGAAGTGCCGGTGAGCGAAGAGTAGGTACCCTCGGCCAACAGACCGTGCAGGCAGTGGCCAAACTCGTGGAGGAAGGTCTCAAACTCATCGAAGGTCAGCAGCGAAGGAGTGCTCTCGGTGGGCTTGGTGAAGTTGCCACACAGCGAGATGTGGGGCCTCACTTCGGTGCCGTCCTCGGTGGTGTACATATCGCGGAACGAAGTCATCCACGCACCGCCACGCTTGGTGGCACGGGGGAAGAAGTCCATATAGAGCAGACCCAACAGGTCGTCGTTGGCCTCACGCACCTCGTAGACCTGCACGTCGGGGTGGTAGACATCCACCTCCTTGTTCTCTACGAATTTGATGCCATAGAGCCTCTCGGCCAGAGTGAAAATACCCTTCTTCACGTTGTTGAGTTCGAAGTAGGGCTTAACCTCCTCCTCGTTGAAACTGTAGGTTGCAACCTTGTATTTCTCATTCCAGTAGGCCCAATCCCAAGGCATAATCTCGCCCTTGAAGCCGTTGCGGCGGGCAAACTTCTCCACATCCTTCACATCCTTGCGGGCATATTTGATTGTGGCGGTGAGGAGCTCGTCGAGGAAACTCTCCACAGTGGCGGTGTTCTCGGCCATACGTTTTTCGAGTACCCTGTCGGCAAAGCACTCATAGCCGAAGAGTTGGGCCTCCTGCAAGCGCAGGTTGGCAATCTTGCGGAGCACCTCCACGTTGTCCAACTCGCCACCAATGCAGCGGGAGTTGTAGGCCCTCCACACCTGCTCTTTGTAGTCCCTGTTGGAGGAGTAGGTGAGGAAGGGGTACATACTTGCTGCGTGGAGAGTTACGGTCCAACCCTCCTCGCCACGAGCCTTTGCATCGGCTGCCATCGCATCCCTCACAAAGGCGGGCAACTCGGCCACCTCGGCCTCGTTGGTGATGTTGAGCGAGAAGGCGTTGGTGGCTGCCAACACGTTCTGCTCAAAGAGGAGAGTGAGGTTGGAGAGCTCGGTGGAGAGTGCGCGATAGACCTCCTTCTGCTTGTCGTTGAGGTTGGCACCCGAGCGCACGAAGCCATCGTAGGTGTTGTCGAGCAGTTTGGCCTGCTCGGTGGTGAGGGTGAGTGCATCTTTGCCCTCGTAGACCTTCTTTACTCGCTCCCAGAGGGTGGGGTTGAGGTTGATGTCGTTGTAGAACTCCACCAGTTTGGGCTGCACCTCCATTGCGAGTGCCTGCATCTGGTCGCTGGTCTCGTTGCTGTTGAGCACAAAGAAGATGGTGCTCACACGGTTGAGCAACTCGCCACCGCGCTCCATTGCCACGATGGTGTTCTCAAAGGTGGGCTCCTCGGGGTTGTTTATGATGGCCTCCATCTCGGCCCTGGCCTCGGCCAGAGCGTGGTCGAAGGCGGGCATATAGTGTTCGATTTTGATTTTGGAGAACTCGGCGGAACCATAGGGGGTGTTGCCGGGATTAACCAGGGGGTTGTTGCGAAGCGAATCGCAACTTGTCAGTATAGTTGCTGCCATAGCCAATGAGAATAAAAACTTTTTCATCTTTTTCTTTTTATTTAAGTTTTGATTGTTTTTCGTTCAGATTGTTCTCTCCTAAAACTCCCACTCCTCGGGATTGCGCACCTGCCACATATTGCTCACAGCCAATACGGCGGCCTTTTGGGCTATGGGAGCAGTGGTGTC
>JAFVSY010000062.1 GCA_017503465.1 Tidjanibacter sp.
GCAATCATACCACCGGGGAGGCTGAGCACGTAGATGAGGAAATAGAACACAGCATAAATCCAGCCGGCAGCGTCATCGCTGATACCGAACTTGGAGCAGATGAAGAGCAGCAACACGGCATTCATAATGTAGTAGCCGAAACGCTCACCCATATTGCTCAATGCGGCAGCGATGAGGCCTTTGGGGTGCTCTTTGGTAGCCTTGCGGATGTAGAACACCAGGAAGGGAATCACAACAACCAGGATGGCCATAAGGATGAGCATCGGGCGGTTGTTGGCCCATAGGTTTGTGAAAAATTGTACCATATAAGAAAAGTTTTAGTTAAAAAAGTGTATGTCCTTTTTGAGTGTCGGCACTCCCAACAAACATACAAAAATAGTGTTTTTTGTGAATAAATTTGCATATTCCGCAGAAAAGGAGTAATTTTATTCTCACTAAAAAACACTTTCCTATGGCTAAACGTCTGGCAATCATCGAAAAAGATAGTTGGCTCGAGCCTGTTGAGGACGAACTCAACTACCGACACACTCTCTATACTGACCACTTGGCCGACATTGAAGCCTCTTCGGGCTCCATCGTGGACTACGCCAATGGCTACCGCTACTTTGGCTTCCAGAGGGATGACCGCAACGGAGGTTGGTGGTTCCGTGAGTGGCTGCCCGCCGCCCACGAGGTCTACATCTTTGGCGACTTCAATGGCTGGGACCGCAAGTCGTTGCCCCTGTTTAAGAATCCCACCAATGGCGTGTGGAGCATATTCCTCTCGGATAGGGATGTTCCGCTGGTGCACGGTATGCTCTACAAGATTTTGGTGGTTGGCGACAATGGCACCCACGAGCGCATCCCTGCGTGGACCACACGTGCGGTGCAGGACGATGCAACGAAGAACTTTTCGGCCCAATTTTGGAATCCTGCCGAGCCGTTTGATTGGCAGGGCGATGGCTTCAGGGTGAACGCCTCCGAGGGGCTGTTCATCTATGAGTGCCACGTGGGTATGGCGCAGGAGAAGTTGGGCGTGGGCACCTATGGCGAGTTTGCCGAGGTGGTGTTGCCCCGCATCAAGGCTGCCGGCTACAATGCCATTCAGATTATGGGCATTGCCGAACACCCCTACTATGGTAGCTATGGCTACCACGTGTCGAGCTTCTTTGCACCCTCGTCCCGCTTTGGCACGCCCGAGGAACTGAAGGCTCTGGTGCGCAAGGCCCACGATATGGGCATTGCTGTGATTATGGACCTTGTGCACGCCCACTATGTGAAGAACTTTGCCGAGGGACTCAACGAACTTGACGGCTCGCCCAATCACTACTCGCTTGCGGGCGAGGCGGGCGACCAACCCTATTGGGACTCAAAGATTTTCGACTACGGCAAGCGTGAGGTGCAACACTTCCTGCTCTCCAACGTGAAGTATTGGATTGAGGAGTTCCACTTCGATGGCTACCGCTTCGATGGCGTTACCTCAATGCTCTACTACCACCACGGCTACACCGACTTCGATTGCAGAGAAAAATATTTTGATGCGGGCGTAAACCGCGATGCTATCACATACCTCCGCCTTGCCAACCACCTCGTACACGCTCTGCGCCCCGATGCGGTAACCATTGCGGAGGACGTGAGCGGTATGCCGGGCATCAGTGCTCCGGAGGAGGATGGCGGCTTGGGCTTCAACTACCGCTTGGCTATGGGTATTCCCGACTTTTGGATTAAGATGCTCAAGGAGGTGCCCGATGAGAAGTGGAACGTGTGGGACATCTGGAATGTTATGTGCAACCGCTTGGCGGATGCGGGCACGGTGGCCTACTGTGAGTCGCACGACCAAGCGATGCAGGGCGACCAAACGATTGCTTTCCGCCTGTTGCAGACGGCTATGTACGACTCGATGCACACCGAGAGCGAGAATGCGGCTGTGGATAGGGGTATGGCCCTGCACAAGATGATACGCCTTGTTACGGCCTCGCTTGGCGGTCAGGCCTACCTTAACTTTATGGGCAATGAGTTTGGCCACCCGGAGTGGATAGACTTCCCGCGATTGGGCAATAATTGGAGCTACCAACACGCCCGCCGCCAATGGTCGCTGGTGGACAACAAGTCGCTGCGCTACCACGCCCTTGGCGAGTTCGACCGTGCTATGATACGACTTTTGGAACGCTACAACCAACTTGGTCAGGGCTTTGCCCGCCAACTTGCGATGTACGATGGCGACCAAGTGATGGTCTATAGCCACGGCGACCTTGTCTACGTGTTCAATTGGAACCCCACGCGCAGTGTGCCGAACTATGTTATTCCGGTGCCGGAGGCGGGTAAGTATAAGATTATTCTCTCCACTGACGAGGAACGCTTTGGCGGCTATGAGCGCAACGAACTCACGGGCGAGTATTTCTCGTTCAACCGCAAGGACGATGACGGCGAGGTGCGCCCCTACCTGCGCATCTACAACGTCTGCCGCACGGCAACTATCTACAAAAAGGTTGAAGATTAGTCTTCAACCTTTTTTTGTCAACCGTCAACCTAAAATTCAAATTGCTCCACCTAACTCACGGGTAACGAAATAGTTACCCGTGAGTTTCAGTTGTCGGTCATATTCTTTTTTTCTAAAAATCGTAGCCCACGATGGCATCGGCATAGTAGTTCCATCCCAAGGCGGTTTTGTATGCCTCTACGCTCTCGGCAGGTACATAAATTTTGAGCTCAGAACTGGTGCTAAGACCAAATGGATGCCAAAAGCTACTCGATGCAGGTGATACTTTTATTGGAGTTTTGGACTCAATATATATTTTTAGATCTAATAATGCTAATGCCCAATTTCCAATTGATGTAACGCTCTGAGGTATTGTTATGCTTGTAAGGCTATCACACAAGGAGAATGCCCAATTTCCAATTGAAGTAACGCCATTGCCAATGGAAACATTTGTCAGCGAGGTGCAAGACTCGAAAGCGTTATTACCAATTGAGGTAACGCTATCAGGAATAGCAATGCTTGTCAGCGAGGTGCAACCATAGAATGCCCCATCTCCAATTGAGATAACCACATCGGGGATGGTATATTCATTGATTTCTGTTGCGGGGGCAAAAGTGTGTAATACTCCATTGACAATCAAACAGCACCCATCCTCCGAGGCGAATTTTCCGTTGAACTTTGCAAGACTCTTGCAATCTCGGAAAGCCGACGCTCCAATTTCGGTAACACTATCTGGGATGGTAATGCTTGTAAGACTTCTGCAAGCCGAGAAAGCACTTTCCCCAATTTCGGTAACTCCACTGCCGATGGTAACATCGGTGAGGCTCACACAATTAGAAAATGCATTTTCCCCAATTTTGGTAACGCTATCTGGAATGGTAATGCTTGTAAGACTTTTGCAACCATGGAAAGTAGATCTCCCAATATAGGGAACCCCATTGCCGATGGTAACTTCGGTAAGGCTAATACAACCAGAGAAGATATCAACTCCCAACTGGGAAACGCTGTTAGGAATGGATATACTTGTCAGGCTTACACACCCATCAAATGCCCCAGTTCCAATTGTGCGAACCCCATTGCCGAGGGAAACATCAGTTAGGTTTTCACAGCTTTGAAATGCCCTATCTCCGATTGAGGTAACACTGTCGGGAATGGTTATCTTTGTGAGATTCAAACAATTCCAAAATGCGCAAGCTCTAATATCTGTAATTCCATTGCCGAGGGTAACATCTGTGAGTTTAGTACAACAATAAAATGCATTTTCACCAATATGTGTAACACTATCGGGGATAGTTATGCTTGTGAGGTTATCACAACCAGAGAATGCATCACTCAATATCAAGAGAACACTATCGGGGATTGTTATGGTTTCAAGGCCAATACAATGTTCAAAAGCATTTTCCTTAATATAAACAACGCTGTCAGGGATGGTTATGGTTGTGAGTCCTGAGCAGCTAAATGTTGATTCTTTAATCTCTTTGACACCGTGAGGAATTACTAAACTTTTAATGGCGCACTGTTTGAATGCTGCTTCGCCAATAAATCGAGTGTTTTCTTTGAGAGTGTAGGTTGTAGCTTGTTCGTTTGTGGCCTTAATCAAATATGTATCAGCGTATTGTAACCCATATTCGTCAATGGGGAATGCATCGCAATTCTGAAATGCATACTTCCCAACTGTGTGTACATTCTCGGGAATATTGATATGTTGTAGGGCAGAACAATCGGCAAATGCACGTTCTTCTATGTTGGTTAACTTTTCCGGCAAGGTGATGGATTTCAGTCGAGTGTTGTTAGCGAAGGCGAAACTGGGGATACTAGTAAGTGTTGCTCGATTAAACACCAATACACCATGGTCGCCATCGTAGGCGTTATCCACAACGTGGGAGATACCATCGTCCCACTTGGGCTCAATTATCTTTCCGTCGGTACTTGTGTAGAAAATCATATTCGCCGCTTGCTTGTGGAAGCGAGGGCGGAGGGATATATACTCGGTGTTGCGGTTGTTGTTGCCATCTGAGATTGTGAGCATTGCTTTTGCACTATTCTTCATATCGAAAAACAAAGATCCCAACCAATCACACGCAACCTCAATGGAGAGGATTCCCTTCTCGCTATCGGCAGTGCAGGAAGTGATGGGCAAACTTACATCATAATTGCTCTCACCGATGATGTTTGCATTGAGAGAGAGAATTTCCTCATACCTCTCGACGATGTCGGTTACTGCGTTTTTGGGTGAGATCACGAAACTCATAGTCATTGTGCTACCCTTGATACTTGCATTGTGGCAATCCACACGAGCCTTTCCGTCTTCGTGGGTGGGAATGTAAGTAATTGACTGAATGCGGTTAACGAGGTCTGTTACGGCATTTTCCAACTCCTTCAAACGGGCTTCGATATCGTCAATGCGCTTGTTGAGCTGGCCTATTTCGCTATCAATACGCTCGTTTGTGGTTTTTATTTTGCTTTCGATTTCTGCTGTTATTACGCCATTGTAGTCGTTGATAGCCTCTTCAATGGCGGCCTTGTATTCTTGGCGCATCTCGCTGAGCATTTGCTGAATGTTTTTGCGCAAATCCTCTATCGAAGCGCGAATTTCGGCATTATCTTCGGTCATAGATGCCGACAACTGAGCGAGAAGGGCATCCACCTCAGCAATGCCGTAGTAGCCTGATAGTTGTTCGCTAACCCAACCTTTCATTGAGTCACAGCTGCTGCTTATTTTGTTGTCTACCTCGGCAAATAGTTCGTATGTAGAACTCGATATGTGCTCTTTGAGGGCATCCACTTCGGCCTGAAGAGTGGCCAACAATGTGATGGTTTGTTCATACATATCGATGGTAGCGAAGGTGGTGTCCAACCACTCTTGGTTTGCAGAGCCACCATTGGCAATGTATTTCTCCAACTCCTCTATGCGTTTTTCCAACTCTTCAATCTGTGTCTTAACACCATTATTAGAACTGCTGTCGGTACGAGTTGCAGGAGCAACATTGCTGGGTGTTAAAGCGCTCGTTAAGTTGTTGAGGGCCGTTACCGTAGCGTTCAGTTTGGGAATTGAGTTTGCAATGGCCTCCATCTGCTCTTTGGCTGAGGCAAGCATCTCGCCTTCGGGTGTTGGCTCGGGCTGTATGGGATTGACATTGTCGTTGCCCTGCTCGTCGCATCCAACGGCGAAAAGCATTACCGAGGCCGCCAATAATAGGAAAAGTTTTTTCATGGTGTATAGATTGTTAGTTTGTTGTTTTTTTGTAATCAACCGATTATCAGTAAGATACCCCTCCCGATTTTCGGGAGGGGTATTTGTACCCTTATGTCGAACTCGCGTTCATCTTCTATGTCAGTCATTTGTCACCACAAAAATAGCAATAATTTCGCAAACAGCAACACTCTGCGGGGGGTGTCTAAGTGTAGAGCGTTATTTCTTTGCATTGGGCACCTTGAAGATGACCACCAAGCAGCCCACCAAGCCTGCGGCGGCCACCACCCAATCGACCACACTGTTGGCGATGAAGAAGTGGATGGAGCAGGCAACCATCGTGCTCATCAGCACCACCACCCACACCTTTGTGCGTGGGCGCATACCGCCCTGCTCGTGGTAGGTGCGGATGTATACCCCCAGCCGAGAGGCCAGCAGCCACTCCTGCAATCGTGGCGAGGAGTGGTAGAAGAGCCACGAAGCAGCCAGCAAGAGTGGGGTGGTGGGAAGGCCGGGCACAACCACTCCGAGGGCCCCCAAAGCCACACACAGCGCACCCAGTGTTATGTAGAGGTGTTTTTGCATCACGTCAATATAATAGTTAGGTACTAACGGCCCGCGACTCCCACGTTAGACCACTTCCACAATCTCGCCCACCGAGAGGTACCACAAGTAGCCCTTCACCTCCTCGTAGCCCATCTTGCGCAGCAGCGAGGCGTAGCGCGAGATTTGCTTGCGGTGGTCGGAGTTCATCCCAAGGCCAAACTTGTAGTCCACCACCACAGCCTGTCCACCTCTGGTCATCACCCTGTCGGGGCGATAGAAACTACCCTCTGCAATAATTTCGCGCTCGGTGTAGACCTCTTCCCACGTGCCGTCAAACCACTCCCTAACCTCGGGGCTCTCCACTGCACTGCCAATGTTGGTGCGCAGCAGGGCCGCATCAGCGTGCGAAATCTCGCCCGTGGCGGCCAACTCCTCAATGCTCCTCTCGGCATCGGCAAGCGTGGCGGCACTCTCAAACACCTTGTGCATCAGTGTACCCATACTCCTTGGCGAGAGCGACTCGCCACGGCTCTCCTCATCGTAGCGTTGGTGGTCGTAGCGAATGGCAAGTTTACCCTTGGGCGAGTAGGTGTCGAAGGTGCTGGGCGAGGCCTCTGGCAGCTCTTTGGAAGCATATTGGGCGGGGACGCCGTAGGTGAAGATGTCGCCAGTGTCCATTCCGCCCTCGTTGCGCACATAACTCTTGAAGATGTGCCCCACGCTGCTCTCCTTGCAATTTTCGGCCACCATAATGTGCAACTCCTCTTCGGGCCTTGTGATGGCCACATAGAGGGTGTTGAGTGCATCAATGGCGGTGAGGGTTTGCTCGATGTAGTAGGCGTGGGAGAACTCTGATGCGCCCATTGCCTTGGTGTATTTTGTCGGGAACTTCCTGATTTTGTCGCTTATGGGGGCATTGGGTGTGGCCCACATTGTGGAGTTCACCAAAGGCAACACCGACCAGTCGCAGAAGGGGAGGAGTACGACCTTGTAGGAGAGGCCTTTGGCCTTGTGGATGGTGGCGATGGTTATGGCATCGGCACCACCGGGCAGGGCTATGGACTCCTTGTAGCCACTCTCGTTCCACCACTTGAGCAGCAGGGCCGTGTCGGCAATCTTGCGACTGCAATAGTTGATAATCTGACTGTGGAAGGCCTGCACGTAGGGTACCTCTTCGGGGGCGCAACACTGTGGGTAGTGCAACACAATCTCGTTGAAGGCCTCTTCGGGCTGCATTAGCGCAAGAGAGCCCAAAAACTCCGCCTCGGAGCCCTCAATGGAGTCCTCAAAGGGGTGGCCGAGGAATTGCAGATAGGTGGCTTTGCAGATGCGGTCGCCGGGGTTGATGGCAAGTCCCAGACACGAGGTCATAAAACGCACGGCCGACGAGCTGCCAATCTCCAAGGCCTCCTGTGTAACCACATCAAATACATAGTTTTTGCCCTCCTCTTGTTGCTGGTTTTTGTAGTCCAACAACATCTTGGCCACACGCTTGGCGTCGTCGTTACTGCGCACCAAGATGGCAATGTCACCCGCACGATAGCCACGGTCTTGGAGTTCGCAGATGCGCTCCAACACGGGGTGGTGCTCGGCTTTACGCTCATAGAATTGTATGCTCACACATCCGCCACCGCTATGGTCGTTGGGCTCTTGACGGTAGTCGGCGTAGGCCTCTTCGGTGGTTTTGCACAGGGATTTTCTCAACTCGCTCTTCAAGTAGCCACTCTCCTCGGCTTTGCCAAGCGACTCCTCAATACGCCCTTTGATGTGCGCCACTGCGTGCTCAATGAGGTCGTTGTTGAACTCAACAACCTTCTGACGGCTGCGGAAGTTGCGCAGGAGCGAGGAGGTGTCCACCTGCTCAAACTCACTGCGTGCTCCGTGGGCCAACAGGCTCCAATCGCCACCCCTCCAGCGGTAGATGGACTGCTTCACGTCGCCCACCAACATTACGGGCGACTCTTCGCTCTGGGCCACGGCATTGTGCAACAGGGGAACAAAATTGCGCCACTGCATTGTGCTGGTGTCCTGAAACTCGTCAATCATAAAGTGGGCATAGCGGTTGCCCGACTTCTCGTATATGAATGGGGCCTCGTTGTCGGCAATGAGCCTGTGGATTAGGTCGTTCACATCGGCAATGGGCAGTATGCTCTCCTCGGTGCAAATGGTGTCTATTTGGGTGCGCAGGTCGGCCAGTAGTGCAAAGTCGCGATGGTTGCCGGAGAGGATGTTTGCGGTATTCTCGGCGATGATGGCCTCGGGGTAGACATCTTTGATGGTTTGCAGGGCCCTGCCCAACTCGCCTGCGAGGGAGTCGATGAGTGCTTTCTTGGGGGAGGTTTTGGTGTACCACTCTCCTTTTTCGAGGGCGTTGAGTGCGGCAGAAGTCATTGGTGCAATCACTCCCGATGCAGCCTTCTGAACATAGGCGGCCACGCTCCTTGAGCCACCCTTGAAGTCGCTCTCGGTGAGCCCATTGCGGTCCATCATAGCAACAAACTCTTTGGCTGCGCCCCTATATGTTGCTCCTGCGACCTCCGCACGCTGGCGAGCGCGTTGTACAAGCTTGCGCAGCAGGGGCTTGTCGCCTGACTCAATCTTTGCCTCTCGGTACTCCTCCTTGAATAGCTCTGTGCCTAACTTGGTCAGACTACGTTTGATGTCCCAACTCTCTCCCTCCTCGATGTTTTCGCCAATGAAGTCGAGCACCCAATCGCGCAACTCGGCCTTCTCCTGGTTGGAGAGTTCGTCCAACATACGGTCGGCGGCCCTTGCCAGCAGAGAGTCGGTTTGGAGTTCGATGTTGAAACTAAGGTCCACGTCAAGTTCCTTGATAAAGGCCCTCATCACTCGCTGGAAGAACTTGTCGATGGTCATCACGGAGAAGTTGTTGTAGTCGTGCAAAATCAGACTGCGGGCTTCAGCCGCACGAGCCCTGATGGTGGCACTGTCAAGCCCCGTGTCGCACAGTAGCCTCTGTTCGTAGTCCATCTGGTTGCCCTTTGCCAACTCGTGTAGTTGGCGCAATATGCGCTCTTTGAGCTCATCGGTGGCCTTGTTGGTAAATGTTACGGCCAGAATGTGGCGATAGAGTGTTGGGTTCTGTATGAGCGTGCGGACATAGCGGTAGGCCATACTGTAGGTCTTGCCGCTACCCGCCGAAGCACTGACGATGTCTACTACTCCCATAGGTGGAGAAAAGGTGTGAAAAAAGGGTTTGTGTGTAAATATTTTCGTAAAGGTACAACATTTTGTTCAAATCTCCGAAAAAAGTAGTACATTTGAGCATGCGAAACTTTCTTTACAGTGTTGCCGAAGATTTGTGGGGGCGTTATGGTGAGGGCGTGTCCGAACTGACCATCGTTTTGCCCAACAATCGTTCACGTGTTTTTCTGGTTGATGCTCTTTGTGCAGTGGCCGGCCGACCCGTGTGGGGACCTTCCTACACCTCGGTGGACCAACTGATGAGCACCGCCGCAGGACTTGAACACGTGGACCGCATATTGGCCATCACCGAACTTTTCAAAATCTACTGCCAATATCACCCGAACGAGACTTTCGACAACTTCTACCACTGGGGCGAAGTGCTGCTTGGCGACTTTGACGCTGTGGACAAGTACCTTGTGGATGGGCGAATGTTGTTTGCCAATGTGGCTGATTTGAGGGCCATAACGCAAGACCTCACGGACCTCACGCCCGAGCAGGTGGAGGCCATCCGACGCTTTTGCGCCACCTTTACCACCGAAAAGGCACCCACGGAACACCAGCGGAAATTCCTCTCCGTGTGGGATACGCTGTGGGATGTTTACACCCGCTACACCTCCACTCTCGCCGAGCGTGGAGTGGGCTATGCGGGTATGATTTACCGCCGTGCAGCCGAGCGCATCCGCGAGGGTGTGGATGGAGTGCTGCCCGCAGGGAGGTATGTGGTGGTGGGTTTCAACGCCCTTTCTGCATCGGAGAAGGTGCTCTTTGATGCGCTCCAGAGCCGTTTTGAGGCCGATTTCTATTGGGACTACGACTCCTACTATGTGGACAACCGAGGGCAGGAGGCAGGCCTCTTTGTGAGGGAAAACCTGCGCCGCTATCCTGCTCCGCCCACCTTCCACCACGAGGACTCCTTCGAACTGCCCAAGCAGATGAAGGTGGTCGCTACGGCTTCCAACTCGTTGCAGTGTAAGTATGCGGCCGAGTTCATTGAGAGCGTTGCGGGCGAGTGCAAGGATAGGCCCGTGGACAAACGTACCGCCATTGTGCTGACCGATGAAAACCTGCTCTCTCCGTTGCTCTACTCGCTGCCAAACGTGGTTGGTAAGAGTGAGGTGAAGTATAACGTAACGATGGGCTACCCGCTCAAGAACACTCTTGCATACAGCTTTGTGGAGCGACTGCTGCAACTTCAGCACAGAGCGAGGGCCCAGAAGAATGGCACCCTGTCGTTCTACCACACCGATGTTGAGGGCTTGTTGCAACACCCCTTTGTTGTGGCAGCCGATATGGAAGGCTGTGGGAAGGTGCTTCGCGACATTGTAAAACACGGACGAATTTATGTTTCGACCGACCACTTTGACAAGTTGCACCCTGTCGTGCAAGCCATTTTCACGCTCCACACCGATTGGCGCGAGGTGGGAGCCTACATTGAGAGTGTGCTCACGGGTGTAATGCAGGTTGAGGTGCAGGGCGAGGACAAGGAGAGCAGGGCCCTGCGCAGGGAGTGCTTCGGTCTGATTGTGGAGGCTGTGGCAAAGACCGCCGCGGCTTTGGAGAGTTGCGGATTGGAGATGACCTTTGCCACCTACAATGCCCTGATGCGCCGCGTGTTGCAGGGGGTGCGCATACCCTACAAGGGCGAGCCCCTGAGCGGTGTGCAGGTGATGGGTATTTTGGAGACCCGCAACCTCGACTTTGACAACGTGCTGCTGCTCTCGATGAATGACGACAACTTCCCCTCGGGACGCATCAACGACATATCGTTCATTCCCTACAACCTCCGCTTCGGCTATGGCCTACCCACCAGCAGGGAGAGTGAGGGTGTCTATGCCTACTACTTCTACCGCCTTGTGCAGCGGGCCAAACGTGTAGATATGGTCTACTGCTCGGTGGCCGATGACCGCACCTCGGGCGAGCAGAGCCGCTATGTCTACCAACTTGACTATGAAAGCCCCCACGAACTTGAGCGTGTGAAGAAGGGACTCAATGTGAACCTTTCGCCCTCGGACGGGTTGCAGGTGGCAAAGAGCCCCCAGGTGATGCAACGCCTTGAGCGATTTCTCGTGGGTGGGGATAAGATACTCTCCCCTTCGACCTTCAACAACTACCTCGACTGCCCGCTGAAGTTCTACTTCAAGGCTGTGGCCGAAATCAAACCCGAAGAGGAGATTGAGGAGGAGATTGACAACTCCCTCTTCGGCACCATTTTCCACCGAGCGATGGAAAATCTCTACACCCCCCTTAAGCGTGTGCCCAATCCGCAGAAGAGGATAGCCGAACTGATTGGCTCGCAGGAGGTACACAAGGCTGTGGTGGATGCCATCAGTAGCGACTACTTCGCAGGCGAAAGGGTGCCGGAGTCCGACTATGGCGGCAATCTTATCATCGTGAGGGACACCATCGAAAAGTATATCAACAACTGCGTGTTGTCCTACGATGCGACACGCACCGAGCCCTACCAAATCCTCGAATTGGAGTACAAGATGGAGTGCCCCTTCTGCTTTGACGGCCAAAGGTCCATATCCTTTGGTGGCACCTCCGACCGACTTGACCTTGTGGGTGGGCGTGTGCGCATCATCGACTACAAGACAGGCCGTCCACACTCCGGCTACAAGGCAGGGGAGCGTCTGCAGTTTGCCGGCATCACTCCACTCTTTGAACGAGAGGACTCAAAGGGTGTTGGGGCTACCACCCAAACCCTCATCTACTCGATGATGGCCGAGAGGGCACAGCAGAGTGGGGAACTGCCCGATGGCAATGGCGCAGCCCCCTCGCTCTACTATGTGCGCTATATGAACAACCCCGACTACTCGCCACTGCTGAATGATAAACTTGCGGGCGATGTGCTGGCCTATGGCGACTATGCCAAGGATTTTGAGGCCGCCTTGGCCAAGAGCCTCACCACACTCTTTGACCCTGCGGTGCCATTTGTGGCCACGGAGGACAGGGCTCGGTGTGAGTGGTGCGACTTTGCGGGGCTGTGCAAGCGCAAGTAATCTCGGATGTACACATTTGCAATCAAATAAAAGACAATAACATAACAAACAACAATTGACACACACAGTATGGATAAGTACTCAATTCATCCCAATCCACTGGTGCGCTTTCTGAAGAAGGAACCCAAAGATTTCACCAAAGCAGACCTTGTTAAGTTCATCGTGGCCAACGATGTTGAGATGGTCAATTTCCGCTATGCTGCTGCCGATGGTAGGCTCAAGTCGCTCAATTTCATCATCAACGACCTCGACTACCTCGACACCATCCTGACCTATGGCGAGAGGGTAGACGGCTCGAGCCTCTTCCCCAACTTCGTGCAGGCAGGTGCCAGCGACCTCTATGTTGTGCCCCGCTACCGCACCGCTTTCCTCAATCCCTTCAGCGAAATACCCACATTGGACATCCTCTGCGGCTACTACGACAAGGACGGACAGCCCTTTGCTTCGGCTCCCGACCAAGCCCTCCACCGTGCCCACGAGGAGTTTAAGAAAGTTACGGGTATGGAATTCCACGCAATGGGTGAGTTGGAGTACTACGTTGTCAGCGAGGTGGACGAACTCTACATCACTCCCGACCAGAGGGGCTACCACGAGAGTGGCCCATTCTGCAAATGGGGCGATATGCGCCGCGAGGCGATGAAGGCCATCGCCGAGGCCGGTGGTAAGATTAAGTATGGCCACAGCGAGGTGGGTAACTTTGCCGTAGACGGTCTGATGTATGAGCAGAACGAGATTGAGTTCTTGCCGGTGGATGTTGAGGAGGCTGCCGACCAACTGCTTGTTGTCAAGTGGATATTGCGCGAGTTGGCCTACCGCTATGGTGTAAACCTCACATTTGCTCCGAAAATCACTGTGGGTAAGGCCGGTAGCGGTATGCACATCCACACCAAGGTGGTTAAGGACGGAGAGAATATGTACCTCAAGGATGGTAAACTTACCGATGTGGCCAAGACTGTCATTGCAGGTATCCTCGATGCAGCCGATGCGCTGACAGCCTTTGGAAATACCAACCCCACTTCCTACCTGCGCCTTGTGCCCCACCAGGAGGCTCCCACCAACATTTGCTGGGGCGATAGGAACCGCTCGGTGCTCGTGAGGGTACCTCTGGGCTGGACCACAGGTGCTGGTGAGATGATACGCAATGCCAACCCTGCCGAGCAAGGCGAGGTGTTGCCACCGAAGGATAAACAGACCGTGGAGTTCCGTTGCCCCGATGGCTCGGCCGATGTCTACCTGCTGCTTGCGGGCCTTGTTGCGGCTGCACGCCACGGCTTTGAGATGGAGAATGCGGTTGCCTATGCCGAGGAGAGGTATGTGGGCGTGAACATCTTTGAGGAGGAGCACAAGGCTGTGGCCGAAAGGCTCGACCACCTGCCCGATAGTTGCGCCGTGTCGGCCGACGCATTGGAGGCCAAGCGTGCTATTTTTGAGAGCAAGGGTGTCTTTAGTGCGAGCCTGATTGATGGCTGGGCCAAGATGTTGCGCTCCTATGGCGATGCCAACCTGCGAGAGGAACTTGCAGCCAATCCCGAAATGATTAAGGAGTTGGTGGAAAAATTCTTGAATGTAGGCTAAAAAAACGCATCTAATCGGCGACTTCGTCGTTGCACTGCCGTGAAAAACCACCTCCGCATTTACGTTCGGTAAACTGCGGAGGTGGTTTTCTTGTACACTTTGAACGTCGGCCGGCAATAAAGAGTTTGGGGATTTTAAGCCTTGCTCTTTCTGCCCTTCGGGAGGAGTGCTAATCAAACGACTGCATACCACTCTGGGCAATCTCCATAATGCGCTGATACTCTTCAGGAGTGAGCTCCATAAAGAAATAGTGAATGGGGTCCACCCTCATACCATTGAACCGCACCTCATAGTGCAGGTGGGGCGAGAGCGAAAGTCCGCTGTTGCCCGTCAGACCAATGATGTCGCCACGGCGCACCTTCTGGCCCCTCTTCACGTCGATGCGCGAGAGGTGGCTGTATTGGGTTTCGTAGCCTCCGCCGTGGTTGATGACTATGGTGCGGCCCGAGGTTGTCTTGCGGGTTTTTACCTCCTTCACGGTACCATCGGCTGTGGCAAACACTCGTGAGCCCACGGGCACGGTGTAGTCCACACCTTGGTGCGAGGCAAGGCTCTTGTAGAAGGGGTGGATGCGCATACCGTAGGAGGCGGTCAGCAGGGTGAGTTCCTTGTTGATAACAGGCTGAATTGCAGGGATGTTGTTGGCCTTTGAGCCCACACTATCAACCACGGCATTGATGCGCCCAAAGAGCCCCACGGTGTGGTGCTGGCCCTTCTCCAGACGGCGCATACGTTCGGTCATCTCTCGGTAGAGTTCGCTCTCACTGAGGCCTGCCAGGCGGTCGTAGTTGTCGAGTCGGCTCTCTATGGCGCTCTCCTTGAAGTCGTATGGCTCCGACTCAAAGAGTATGCGAAAGACGTTTTTGTCCCTCTCAATCACGTTGTCCAGCACCTGTGCCACCGTGTCGTAGCGGGCCTCAATGGCTGCATATTCGGCCTCAAGCGCGCGGTTTTCGCTCCTTGTGGCGTGCTGTGCGGGGGTGTCGAAGAGCGAGAAGAGCAGATAGCACACCACCAGCATACCCCCAAAGGCCACCACGTTGAGAAGGAGGCTGCCGGCCGCACGACCTATGCGGCCTCGGCGGCTTTCGCTGGGTGGATATTTTTTGTATATTCTGCTCATTACTAATTGTTTATACTACCGTAGTTGAACTATTCGTTCACGCTACTTTCGTTGTTGTCAAGGGTTTCAAAAGTGGTTGCTTTGGCCGAGGAGATGATGCGCTCAAATTCGGCCTCACTCATATCTCGGCGGAAGTAGTTGATGGGGTCCACGTCGCGCCCCATATAGATGACCTCGTAGTGTAGGTGGGGGCCGGTGGAGCCTCCCGTGTTGCCCATATAGCCAATCAACTCGCCACGCTTGACCTCTTGGCCCTTTTTGACGAGTCGCTCGTTGAGGTGGGCATAGCGGGTTTTGTAGCCGAAGCCGTGGTCTATGACAATCTGCTGACCATAGCCCTTGCGGCGCAAGCCCTTCTCGGTGTGCGACACCACTCCATTGCCGGTGGCATAGATGGGGTCGCCACGGCGGCCACCAAAGTCAATGCCCTTGTGGTGGATGTAGCGCTTGTAGATGGGGTGAAGCCTACGACCATAGGCGCCAATGGGACCACGCAGGTCTTTGCGGTTGATGGGCCAAATGGCGGGAATGGATGCGGCCATCTTCTCTTTGTCTTTGGAGAGCACCTGCAATTGGTCGAGCGAGAGGCTCTGGCGATAGAGTAAGCGGGTTTGACCGTCAAGCTGTTGCCACACCGAGCCCACCACTCGCTGCCAATCTTCCGAGTAGTGGTCGTAGAAGTCGGTTGCAAAGGGGGTGTAGATGCCCTCCACCGAGAGTGTGTCGGCACCAAACAGTGGGCGGTAGACATTGTTATCTCGCTGGGCAATCTCGCCGATAGTCCCCTCCATTGAGCCGATGCGCTCGGAGAGCACCTCATAGCGGCCGAGAATATCCCTGCGTTGCTTTTCGAGATTTTTCATTTTTGGGGTGTAGAACCCAAAGGAGTAGACCAGATTGACCACCGCTGCGGCAATGAAAAAGAGCACCCCACGGCGCACCATCACAAACCTTCGCAGCCTTTCAGGCTGGCGAACGGGCTCGTATGCGAGGGTGGAAGGGTTGAAAATGTACTCTTTTTTTGCCATTTGGTGTAAAATTGCTGCTCTTTGGGGGCAAATTTAGAGTAAAATATGTAAATTTGCAACCTTGAAAAAGTGTGAACAAACGTAATAACTCAAATATAGATATGATGACTTCTAACGAAATCAGGGCAAAGTTCCTGAAATTCTTTGAGAGCAAGGGCCACACCATCGTACCCTCGGCTCCTATGGTGGTGAAGAACGACCCCACGCTGATGTTTACCAACGCAGGTATGAACCAATTTAAGGACATCTTCCTTGGCAATGCCGAGCGCAAATTTCCCCGCGCTGCCGACACCCAAAAGTGTCTGCGTGTGTCGGGTAAGCACAACGACCTCGAGGAGGTAGGACACGACACCTACCACCACACAATGTTCGAGATGCTCGGCAACTGGTCGTATGGCGACTACTTCAAGAAGGAGGCTATCGA
>JAFVSY010000063.1 GCA_017503465.1 Tidjanibacter sp.
CTAATGCAAACAAGAACGAGAAACCGACAACCATTTGTTCAGGTGTTAAACCGATTCCGTTTAAGACTTAACTAAAAACTCAATAAAAATAACTTTTTTTACCAAAAACGATGAAAAAACAAGATTACCAAGCACCGCAGGTGAACCTTGCAATGTTGGAGGTTGAGAGTGGCATTGCCCTTTCGGTCCAGCAGGACTACATTCTCATTGAGGATGGTCGTGAACACGATTACGGAACCTATTAACCTTTTGAGCAGAGAGATGAAGAAGATGAAATTTTTTGCGCTTATGGCTGTAGCAGCCGTTGCGCTTTCGTGTACCAACGAACCCGAACCTATCGTCCTCGGTCAGAAGGTTAAACTCAACCTCAGCGCAGAGAGTGTTTCCCGCGTGTGGGTTGACTCCGCCAACTCCCCCGAGGGCTACTACGATTTCAAACTCCACGGCGACGAGAAACTTGCCATCTCCTACAATGGTGGTACTTTGCAGAATGTAACCCTTGCAGGCGAGACTTCTGCCACTATTGAGGTTACCGACGACGGCTCGGGCAGCCACAGCTTCCTTGTGATGAGCGAGTGGAACAAGACTGCCGACGGTAACGGTGTCAGTACCTATACCGGTGGTTTGGCAAGGATTACCATCCCCTACGTTCAGACTCCCGCAAATGTGGATGGCCAGAAAACGCCCAACCGCTACGCAACTGTTCTCTATGGTACCACCGCTACTACCACCTCGTTGCCCGAGGAGCTCAACGTAACTCTGCGCCACGCTACCGCCTATGGTAAACTCGACGTGACCAACTTTGCGCTTGCCCACGACGAGACACTCCAGCAGGTACAGATTGTTGCCGACAAAGCTATCTCCGGTACCTACGATTTCAACCCCACCACAGGTGAGTGGACTGCAACCAAGGCGCGCAAGGTCATCAACGTAAAGACCACTGACCTCGACGAGATTTGGTTTGCTTGCCTTCCCGGCGAGGCTCTTGCCACTTTGGAAGTACACCTCCAGACCAGCAAGTGCATCTACCGCAAGGAGATAACCTTCTCCTCCACCCCCTTGCAGTTCAAGGCAGGTGAGGTTTCGCGCTTCAAGGTAGATATGGCCAATGCTCTTTCGCAGGTGGTTACCGAGGGTGCAGAGGAGTTCAACCCCGGTGCTGATGACAAATACTTCATCGTTATTTCCTGCGAGTCGGGAGCAGCCAATAGTCCTTCGGGTGATTTTGTAGTGCGCAACTCCACTTGTACTTCCAATCCTCGTGCATTCCAGTTCCCCACCATCTCGGAGCAGGGTGTGGACAACTTCCTCTGGAAGATTGTGAAGAACGCCGATGGTACCTTCTCATTCATCTCATTGGACCCTGCCAACTACACAGATCCCGAGAACCCTGTAATTGAGTACCTCTTCCAGTGCCAAGGTCAGGCACAAGGCTTCTGTGTTCAGACAGAGGAGAATAAGACCTTGGGTACTAAGGACGACCCTGCAAAGGGAAATGAGTATGTCAACACATTCCGCCTCTACCGCAACACCGACGAGAAGTATCCCGACAGTTTCTATATGACCAGCACTAACAACATCGACGCCGAGGGTAACGGAACTCGCTGGGCATACCCTTACTTCCATTCAAGTGGGAACACTCGTTATATTTCAATGCGTTGCGCTACAGGTTCAGATGCGAACAAGTATCGTGTAAGATTCCTCAAATATACCGAGGGTAAGACCACTTGGAACGACTATTGGACTCTGCCCGGAGGTGATACTGAGGCTGACTATATGATTATCTTTGATTGTTTGAAAGATGGCGTCGAAGCATTGGGTGCAATGTCTCACGAGGTGGTTAGCAACAAAATGACCCTGGACCTTTTTGAGACCGGTTCTGCAAAAGGTTTGGAATCCTTCACTCGTCCCACTACTTACGGTATGTTCAGCCAGGGAACTCTCACCACCAATGAGAAATTCGACGCATCCAAATATACTTGGAAAATCAAGCGCGACACCTCCAACCCCGGTACCTATTTCATCTACTACAAAGACGAGGAAGGCACACACTACTTGACGCAATACCAACAAGGAACCAATTTGATGCTTGACAAGAGTAATTATACCAAGAACTTCAAATTTGTTTCGTTCATTTATGACCACCAAGAGACCTTGGGCATTGTTGTGGATAAAACAGTAGACGGCGTGTATGATGGTACTTTCCGTTATATGGGTGCATATGTGAGTGGTAGTGCTTATGACGTTCGCAGTATCTCCGCACAAGGCAGCGTTTATAGCAACATCTTCTTGTACAAACTGCCCGTAGCAGAAGAGTAGCAAACACCCTGCGAGGGCCACAGCGCCCAAAGCAGAGAACAACAAGAGAGGCTCCCCATTTTT
This sequence comes from Tidjanibacter sp., assembly GCA_017503465.1. Taxonomy (GTDB): domain Bacteria; phylum Bacteroidota; class Bacteroidia; order Bacteroidales; family Rikenellaceae; genus Tidjanibacter. The sequence goes on from JAFVSY010000063.1 coordinate 2,383, forward strand.
TCGGGGAGCCTCTCTTGTTTTGGGGTTGTGGTCGGCCTGACAGCTACACTAAAGAGTAATTAGTAATTAGTAAAGAGTAATTAGTAAATATTTCACTGCGCTTGATAGCACCACCAAGTGCTTGCAGTTATCCCTTCTTACTCTTGGGTATCTTTTTTAATACCCGTGCCGAAGGCACACCACAATTTTGAATTTTGGCAAATGCGAGTAAGCGAGCGCATAGGCTGCTTGCAGACTCTGCCGAGCGGGAGCATTTTAGACAAAACAACGTTTTGTCAATTTTGAATTTTGAATTCCTATTTGGCCGCGAGGGCTGCGAAGTGTTTGTAGAAGCGGATAATCGTCTGTATACCCGTGTAGAACTGCTCCAAGCCGAAGCTCTCGTTGGGCGAGTGGATGGCATCCTGCGAGAGGCCAAAGCCAATGAGGATGGACTTCATACCCAAGATGCTCTCAAAGCCACTCACAATGGGAATACTACCGCCCGAGAAGAAGGGCAGCGGGCGCACTCCAAAGCTCTCCTCCACAGCCCTCTCGGCCGCACGGTAGGCAGTCATATCGGTGGGCGACACGTAGGGTTGGCCTCCGTGGAGCGAGCGCACCTCCACCTTCACCGTCTTGGGTGCAATGCTACGGAAGTACTCCTCAAAGAGCACCGCAATCTTCTCCCAGTTCTGGTTGGGCACAAGGCGCATAGAAATCTTGGCCGAGGCTTTCGAGGGGATGATGGTCTTGGTACCTTCCAGGGTGTAGCCACCCCAAATGCCATTCACATCAAGGCTGGGGCGCACGCCGGTGCGTTCAAGGGTGGTGTAGCCACTCTCGCCGGCGAGTTCCTCCACGCCAATGCCACGCATATAGTTCTCCTTGTTGTAGGGGGCCTTGTTGAAATTCTCCCTCTCCTCGGGGGTTAGCTCCCTCACGTCATCATAGAAACCGGGGATGGTGATGCGCCCACGCTCGTCCACGAGCCTATTCACAAGGTCGCACAGCACATTGGCAGGGTTGGCCACAGCACCCCCAAAGAGGCCCGAATGGAGGTCGTGGTCGGGGCCCGTAACCTCCACCTGCATATAGCATAGGCCACGCAGACCACAGGTGATGGAGGGTTGTTGCCACGACACCATACTTGTGTCCGACACCAGAATGATGTCGCCCTGCACGAGGTCCTTGTGCTGCTCACACCATCCATAGAGGCTCGGCGAGCCAATCTCCTCCTCGCCCTCAAGCATAAACTTCACGTTGCAGGGCAGTTCGCCCGTGGCCACCATAGCCTCAAAGGCCTTGGCGTGCATATAGAGTTGTCCCTTGTCGTCGTCGGCACCACGGCACCAAATGCGTCCATCCTTAATCACCGGCTCAAAGGGCTCGGTGCGCCACTCGCCACGTGGGTCCTCGGGCATCACGTCGTAGTGGCCATAGACCACCACCGTGGGCTTCGAGGGGTCCACAATCTTCTCGGCATAGACCACAGGGTTGCCCTCCGTGGGCATAACCTCGGCACGGTCGGCACCCGCTTTCAGCAGCGAATTGCGCAACCACTCCGCCGTGCGCACCATATCGGCACGATGTTCGCTTTGGGCACTAATGGAGGGAATACGCAGAAGGTCGAAAAGTTCGTCAAGGAAGCGTTCCTTGTGTTGCTGTACAAATTCTTGGCTCTTTTTCATAGTCTATCGGTTCAATGTTATGATATTTTCCTTATATTTGTGGTTAGCATCCCCCGAGAGGGATGGTTTACAAATTTACACATTCCCGCACGAGAAACAAAATTTAACAACAATATTTTTGCAATGAGAGTTATTCCAACATCCGAACTCATCATCAATGGTGATGGTTCCATCTTCCACCTCCACGTCAAGCCCGAGCAGTTGGCCGACATCGTGATTTTGGTTGGCGACCCCGGCAGGGTTGATTTGGTGGCAAGCTATTTTGAAAGCAAAGAGTGTACCATTGAGAGCCGAGAATTCCGCACCATCACGGGCTCCTACAAGGGCAAGCGTATGACCGTAATCTCCACCGGCATCGGTACCGACAACATCGACATCGTGGTAACCGAGTTGGACGCACTGGCCAACATCGACTTCGCCACACGCACCGAAAAGGCCGAAAAACGCCGCCTCACGCTGCTCCGACTCGGCACCTCGGGAGCCATTCAGCCCGACATACCTCTGGGCTCATTCGTGTTCGCACGCACCTCGGTGGGCTTCGATGGCCTGCTCAACTACTACGCCGGCCGCAACGAGGTGTGCGACCTCGCAATCGAAGAGGCCTTTGTGGCCCACACGGGCTGGAACAAGCAGTGCCCCGCGCCCTACTTTGTGGATGCCGACAAGGAGCTCTACGACCACTTTGCCGACTCGGTGGTGGAGGGTATCACCATCGCCGCCAATGGTTTCTATGGTCCGCAGGGCCGTTGGGTGCGCCTGCAACCTGCCGACCCCGAACTGAACAACAAGATTGAGAGTTTCCGTTTCGGCGAGCGCCGCATCACCAACTTTGAGATGGAGAGTAGTGCCCTCTCGGGCCTCGGTGCGCTGATGGGCCACCGTGCGGGCACCATCTGCACAATCATTGCCCAAAGGGCCGTGAAGGATATGAACACCGACTACAAGCCCTTCGTGCGCCAAATGATTGAGATGGCACTCAACAAGTTGGCCGAACTTTAGAAAGAGTAAAGAGTAATTACTAATTAAAAAGGCGTTAGACAAAAACAAAAAGGAGTAACCGCGGTTACTCCTTTTTGTTTTCCTTATGCCTCGAGAGTTGCCAACTGTTGAAGAGGTTTTGCCACACGATGTAGGCCGCAGGGGCAACCGACGAGAGCGGATTGAGGTAGCTCTGTGCAAGCAGTATGGCCAGCAGGGTGTTCTTCTGCCCCAGCGATTGGCCTCCCGACACCTTGTCGCCACACTTGCCTCCCCACCAGCGACCAATGCGGAATTGGGCCACGCAAATCACACCCGCCGACAGCGCAAGTACCACCTCCGTGAGGATGGCCTCCGAGGGCTGTTCAAGGATGAAGTTGGTGGTGGAGCCCATAAGTATCACCAGCGACACCACCCATAGGTAGAACGACCACTGCTGGTGGCGGTGGACATAATCATATGCCTTCGGCGCAAACTTCTCCATCAGGGCCGCCAGCGCAAAGGGTGCCACCACAAGCAACAACAAACGGCGCAAGACCATCCAAAACGATGTGAGGAAGGGAAGGTCGGTGTGGGTGCCCACAAACGAAAAGAGCACGGGGGCCGTAACCGCCACAGCCATATTGCTCAACAGCGTGAAGGTGGTCATCGTGCCTACGTTGGCACCCAGCATTGCACCAATGACCACCGAGGCCATAGCCGTGGGCATAAAGATGCATATCATCACGCCCTGACTCACCACCTCGCCCACGCCCAGGGCCGTGAGCAGAAAGTAGAGCCCCACGCTCACAAGCAGTTGGAAACCCAACTGTCCTGCGTGTATCTTACGCAGGCGCAACTCCTTGACCTTAACCCTCGTGAAGGTAACAAAGAGCATTGCGGCAATCAGCCACGGCGAGAGAAACTTCAGTTCTCCCACCCAATCGTGAAGCAAAATGCCGATGACCATAGCCACCGGCATTGCGTATGTTCTAAACTTTGGACTCATAAGTGTAGTCTTGTCGTCAAACCCTATAATATATTAAGGTATGTTCTACTTTTGGCGGAAGTAAATCTGCATCGGCACACCGCAGAAGTCCCAATGCTCCCTAATCTTGTTCTCCAAGAAGCGGCGGTAGTGGTCGCGGATGTACTGCGGCAGGTTCACAAAGAATGCAAACGAGGGCGACACGGTGGGCAGCTGGGTTACATACTTGATGCGGATGTACTTACCCTTGGTCATTGGGGGAGGAGTCTCCTCAATAATCGGCAGCAGGAACTCGTTGAGCTCGCTGGTGGGGATGCGGCGGTTGCGGGCCTCGTAGACCTGAATGGCCGTCTGCAACACCTCCATAATGCGCTGTTTGTTGATTACGGAGGTGAAGATGATGGGCACATCGTTGAAGGGAGCGAGTTTGGCTTGCAGAGCCTCCTTCCACTCCTTCATAGTGTTGTTGCCCTTCTCAATGAGGTCCCACTTATTGACCACAATCACGCAGCCCTTCTTGTTGCGCACGATGAGCGAGAAGATGTTCATATCCTGCGACTCGATGCCCTGGCGAGCATCCAGCATCAGCACACACACGTCGCTGTTCTCAATGGCCCTGATGGAGCGCATTACGGAGTAGAACTCAAGGTCCTCGGTAACCTTACCCTTCTTGCGCAGACCGGCGGTGTCCACGAGGTAGAAGTCAAGACCATATTTATTATAGCGAGTGTTGATACTGTCGCGTGTGGTGCCAGCGATGTTGGTAACGATGTTGCGCTCGGTGCCGAGCAGTGCGTTGGTGAGCGAAGATTTACCCACGTTGGGGCGACCCACAATGGTAATGCGGGGCAGTTCATCCACAACCTCAGGCCTATCCTCGGGCAGGAGTTCCACAATCTTATCCATCAGGTCGCCCGTGCCGCTACCGCTCATAGAACTGATGCAGAAGGGGTCGCCCAGGCCGAGTGCGTAGAACTCGTTGGAGCCGTAGATGAGGTCGTAGTTGTCCACCTTGTTTACCACCAGCAGAGTCTTTTTGCCACTACGGCGCAACACATCGGCCACCATCTGGTCGAGGTCGGTGATACCCGTGGAGACCTCCACCATAAAGAGGATGATGTCGGCCTCGTCGATGGCCAGGTGTACCTGCTTGCGGATTTCCTCCTCGAAGGCGTCGTCGCTACCCACCGAGTAGCCACCGGTGTCGATGAGCGAAAACTCGCGACCATTCCAATCGGTCTTACCATAGTGTCGGTCGCGTGTGGTACCCGCCGTGGAGTCCACAATCGCCTGACGCATACCCACAAGGCGGTTGAAAAAAGTGCTTTTGCCCACATTGGGGCGGCCTACTATTGCTACTAAACTCATAATCTTTCCATTAAATTCGGTGCAAAGATAACCAACTTTGTCAAAAAATGGTCGCAGGGAGAACATTTTTGCATTATTTGTGCTACCTTTGGAGCGTGGAATAGAACATTAAAAAGGAAAAATTAACAGAATATGAAAAAATTTCTCTTTGCAATCGTAGCCATCTGCACCCTCTCCGTGGGTAGCGCAATGGCAGGCAACAACTTGCTCGGCCTCTTCAACGTGGGTGGCCGCATCGGTATCATCTCCTCCAGCGAGAATATCCCCACCACCTCCGACGGTGTGAAGGATGCAATCAAGGCCGAAGGCACAGGCTGGACCGGTAACCTCTTTGCACGCATCAATATCCCCAAACTGCCCCTCTACATTCAGCCCGAGTTGCAGTACACCAACACTACCATCAACATCCCCTCCATTGACGAGATTGTTGGTGGCGGCAAGGAGCAGACCACCGAGAGCCACAAGTACATCGACCTGCCGCTGTTGGTTGGTGCCGAGTTTGGCTTGGGTAGCCTGGTGAGCGTGAGGGTAAATGTGGGCCCCGTGTTCCCCATCGTCGCCGAGAAGGGCTTCAAGGAGCTCGGCAAGGAGGACTTTGAGAATGCGTGGAACAGCCTCAAGAGCGACCCCAAGATGACTTGGACTGCAGGTCTGGGTGTGAAAGTGTTGAGCGTTATTGCCGAGATTCGCTACAATGGCAACTTCAATGGCGACACGGTGAGCGTGGACAACGTGAGCGTGAACACCGAGCGCACCAGCTGGAATCTGAGCCTCGGCGTGATGTTCTAAACCTCTGCTCCGCCATTGCAAGTGGCGC
>JAFVSY010000064.1 GCA_017503465.1 Tidjanibacter sp.
GTAATCCAACCAAGATCTGGATATTTATCATAATAAAAACTAGATACTTTGGCCTTTTCTAAAACAATGGCTTCTAATTCAATCCCACTATAGTCATTTATGGTATTTGTTGTATTTATGGGTTGTCCATATTTTTTATTTAGAAGTCCTTGGAATTTATCATACACTTCTTTTGTTTTATTCCAAGATCCCCCTGCGAGGCATACTTGCACACCATAAATTGTATTGGTGAGTGGCGTGCAATAAGCGTATAGCTCACACTCTACGCCACCGTAACGACCATTAAAACCAGCATATCGATCCTCCTCTCTTTGGTGATACAGCATCCTGGTATAGCCAAGTTCCGTCAACCTGCCACAGAAATCATCAACATTGCCAGCAATCGAAATCCCTCTAAACTTCAAATGTGTATCACCAGTAGAATTAGGAATTATTTCTATAGGGAAAGGTTGGGGAGTATATGTGTCATTATTGTTAACAGTGAAAGAGGCGTTATTTATGTTATAATTTCCAGCCTCCTTGAAATAAATAGTCAATGAGTGTGTGTATGAACGTTCAGCCACCATTTTACCATTCTCAAAACACATTGAACTGCCATGAGAATTTGATCTAGAGAGGATAGTAGCCCCATTAATATGAGGACAAGAGAATTCTACATTAAATTCTTCATTGGAAGTTATTGTGTTAAAAGAGATAGAAAAATCCACCACGATCTTTTCTCCTGCGACTGCAGTAGAAGGTGCATTCACTACAATCTTTGGTTCATCTGTTTGAGCAAAAGAGATGAAAGATGACAACACCCAAATTACTAGAACAATTAATTTTTTCATATTTCTTGTTGATTTTAGACAAAAATACAAATTATTTCCCAAAAAGTCGTTAGACGTTAGACAAAAAATAAGGGACTCCGTGTTGGAGTCCCTTATCTATTTAACTACCGAAGTTGTCATACATAATGTTCTCGGGTGGTACGCCCAAGTTGTCGAGCATATTCACCACTGCCGAAATCATCATTGGAGGACCACACAAGTAGTACTCAATATCCTCCGGTGAGGGGTGATTCTTGAGGTAGTTGTTGTAGATGACGTTGTGGATGAAGCCAATGTAGTTGGGGTCCCAGTTGTCATCGGGCCTCGGGTCGCTCAAACCAATAGCGAACTTGAAGTTGGGGAAATCCTTGGCAAACTCCTCGAACTGCTCCTGATAGAAAATCTCCTGCTTCGAGCGTGCGCCATACCAGAACGAGATGGGCAGGTCGCTCTTGACGGTCTTGAAGAGGTGGAAGATGTGTGAACGCATAGGAGCCATACCTGCACCACCACCGATAAACATCTTCTCATTGGGGGTATCCTTGATGAAGAACTCACCATAGGGGCCCGAGATGGTTACCTTATCACCGGGTTTGCGCGAGAAGATATAGGCCGAGCAGATACCCGTGGGAACGTTCATAAAGCCGCCCGTAGCCCTATCGAAGGGAGGAGTAGCAATACGCACGTTGAGCATAATGATGTCGTCCTCGGCGGGCTGGTTGGCCATTGAGTAGGCACGGAAGGTGGGCTCGGGGTTCTTGGCCACGATGTCCCACATCTTGAACTTGGTCCAGTCGGCGTGGTACTTCTCGTCGATGTCCATATCGGAGAACTTAATCTCGTCATACTGGGGCACGTCAATCTGAATGTAGCCACCGCTCTTGAATTTGAGCCTCTCACCCTCGGGCAATTTAACCACAAACTCCTTCATAAAGGTAGATACGCTGCGGCACGAAACCACCTCGCACTCCATCTTCTTAACGCCCAAGACGCTCTCGGGAATAACAATATCAAGGTCGTTCTTAACCTTCACTTGGCAGCCCAAACGCCAGTGCTCTTTCTGCTGTTTGCGGGTGAAGAAGCCAACCTCGGTGGGCAAAATCTCGCCACCACCGTCAAGCACCTGCACCTTACACATACCGCAACTGCCCTGACCACCACAAGCCGAGGGAAGAAAAATCTTCTCCTGTGCCAAGGTTGTCAGCAGCGAGCCGCCACTTGCAACTTTGAGTTGTTTCTGGCCATCGTTGATGTTGATGGTAACCTCGCCCGAACTGGTCAGCTTGGCCTTTGCAACGAGCAGCAAAGCCACCAGCAACAATAGGGCTACGAGGAATACCACGATGGCAACAATAATAATCTGTGTATCCATTTCTCTTTCTTTGCCTTAAATAAAATTCTACATCTGGAAACCGGAGAAAATCATAAATGCCATACCGAGCAAGCCTGTGATGATGAAGGCGATGCCGGGGCCACGAAGTCCCACGGGAATGTTGGAATAGGAGAGCCTCTCACGGATGGCTGCCATCACGAGGATTGCAATCCACCAACCAAAGCCCGAGCCGAAGCCGAACACGGCAGCCTCACCAACGGTGGCAAAGTTGCGCTGCTGCATAAACAGTGCGCCACCCATAATTGCGCAGTTTACGGCAATCAGAGGCAAGAAGATACCGAGCGAGTTATAAAGCGAAGGCGAGAATTTCTCAATGACCATCTCCAACAACTGAACAAATGCAGCAATCACTGCAATGAAGAGAATAAAGCTCAAAAAACTCAAATCGACACTCGCAAACTCGGGGCTAACCCAAGCGAGTGCGCCTTTTTTGAGCACGTAGTTTTCGAGCAAATAGTTCAGGGGCACAGTCATAAGCATTACGAAAGTAACTGCCAAACCCAAACCATTTGCAGTCTTAACGCTCTTCGAAACGGCAATGTAGGAACACATACCGAAGAAGAACGAGAACACCATATTGTCTATAAAGGTAGACTGAATAAATAGTTTCAAAAGTTCCATATCCTATGCTCCTCCTCTATTTTTCTTGTAAATCTTTGTTGTGTGTGCGGTGAACCCAGATGATGATACCCACGATAATCAGAGCCGAGGGAGGGAACAACATCAAACCATTGTTCACATAGCCGGCCTCATAGAAACTCTCGGGGATAATCTGGTAGCCGAACAGGGTGCCGCTACCGAACAACTCCCTCACAAAGCCGATAATTACGAGCACTGCACCATAGCCAAGGCCGTTGCCGATACCATCGAGCAACGAAGGCAGCGGTTTGTTGGAGAGCGCAAAGGCCTCCACACGACCCATAATGATACAGTTGGTAATAATAAGGCCCACATAAACCGAAAGTTGTTTGCTCACGTCATAAACATAGGCTTTCAGCACATCGTTCACAACCGTAACGAGGGCAGCAATCACAACCAACTGCACGATGATACGGATGCGGTCGGGAATACCGTTGCGCAACAGCGACAGCACAAGGTTGGAGAATGCACACACGGCGGTAACCGAAAGGCCCATCACGAGTGCGGGTTTAAGCTGTGTAGTAACTGCCAGTGCAGAGCAGATACCCAGAATCTGAACCAGAACAGGGTTGTTCTTTGCCAACGGATTAGTCAGCGATTGAAAAGTCTTGTTTCCCATAGCGTTACTCTGCATTTACGGTTTCAACAACTTCTGCCTCGGGGGTTGCTGTGCGGCTCTTAAAGAAGGCGTCATAGCATTTGAGGCACTCTTTAATCATATTCTCCAGTCCATCGGAGGTCTTGGTACCGCCGGTAACTGCATCAACCGAGTGTGCAGCACCTTGTGCACCGCCCTTAACCACGTTGATACCAACCAGTTGCTCGCCCTCATAGATGGTCTGGCCTTGGAATTGTGCCTGATACTTGGGAGTAGCAATCTCTGCACCCAGACCGGGGGTCTCGCCGGCGTGGTCAAAGATTGCACCCTTAATGGTGTTCATATCGGCACCCAGAGCGATGTAGCCCCAAATGTCATCCCACAAGCCCTTGCCGGTCAGAGGAAGAACGACCTCACCGGTGGTCTTGTTCTCAAACACGGGGTACTCCCCTGCTGCAAAGCTCGCAGGCAGGTCGAAGAGTTTTTTCAAAGGAGTAGCGGTGGTGTTGATAACCTCACCCTCCTTGTTTACCACATAGGCCTCAATCACGCTATCGTAGGTGCCCTTTGCAAGGCCCATAGATGCCACGATGGCGTCTTTCTTCTCGTTGAGCTCGTTAGCCTCCTGCCTATCTTTCAGCGAGAGCGAGGTGAATGCCAGCAGCACTGCAACGATAATTACCATTACGGTCGAATAGAAAACGATGTAGGCGTTGCTATTTTTGCCGCCCAAAAATCCTTTTTTGCTCATATCTCTATCCTCCTTATTTTATGCGTTAATGGTTTTAGCAGCCCTCTTGGCCCTACGGTTGCGGCGGCCGATGTTGGCCTGCACAACGTAGTGGTCCACAACGGGAGCCAGAGCGTTCATAAAGATGATTGCGAGCATCATACCCTCGGGATAACCGGTGTTGAACACCCTCACCAAGATGGCCAGAGCGCCAATCATAAAGCCCACGATGTACTTACCGGTATTGGTCTGTGCCGAGGTTACGGGGTCGGTTGCCATAAACACTGCACCAAATGCAAAGCCACCCAACAGCAGGTGCTGCCAAGCGGGCAGAGCCATATAGTGCTCGGTGGGAGTCACGGGAGTTGCAGGGGCAATCAGATTGAAGATACCGCCCATCACAAGGCCACCCACAAATACGCTCAACATAGTCCTCCAACTTGCCGTACCCGTTGCGAGCAACACGATGGCACCCAACAAGATGCACAGAGTGGAAGTCTCGCCCACGCTACCGGGGATGGTACCGATGAAGGCATCCAGCATCGACACGCTGGTGGTGCCGGTGTTAGCCAACTCGCCCAGAGGAGTTGCACCCGTGCGTGCATCTGCAAACCACACAGCCTCGCCCGAAATGCTCGAGGTGTAGGAGAAGAAGATGAACAGACGAGCCAGCAGTGCGGGGTTGAAGATGTTCATACCCGTACCACCGAAAATCTCCTTACCGATAACCACAGCAAAGGCGGTAGCCAATGCGGTCATCCACAGCGGAGTACCAATGGGAATAATCAGCGGAATGAGGATACCCGACACGAAGAAGCCCTCATTGACCTCCTCCTTGCGGATTTGAGCAAATGCGCACTCAATCGAAAGACCCACAATGTAGGTTACCAAAATCGAGGGCAACATCTGCCAGAAACCCCACCAGAAGTTCTGCCAAATGGTGTGGTCGGCTCCGTCAATCCTCTGGAAACCAATGTTCCACATACCGAACAGAATGGTCGGCACAAGAGCGATGATTACCATAAACATTGTGCGCTTCATATCGTTGCAGTCGCGCACGTGAGCACCTTTTTTGGTTACATCAGTAGGCACATAGAAAAATGTCTCCATTGCCTCATAAAACGAGTGCAGCCACGAGAGTTTGCCGCCCTCCGAGAAGGTGGGAGCAAACTTGTCGAGCAGTCGTTTAGGAAGTGGTTTATTGTTATTCTGCTTCATAGTCCTACATCTCTTTAATCATAAGGTTAATACCATCCCTTACAAGGGCTTGCAGATTTTGCTTCGAGGGGTCCACGAACTCACACAGTGCAACATCCTCTTCCACAATCTCATAGATACCGAGATTTTCCATCTTCTCGAGGTCGCCTGCAAGGATTGCCTTGAATAGATACATCGGGTAGATGTCCATCGGGAGATACTTCTCATAGAGGCCGGTAACCACAAAGGGCCTCTCGCCACCGTTCACGCCCGTTGCGAGGTTGTAGCGTTTCTTGGGCATCAGCCACGAGAAGTAGGTCCTCGATACGGAGAGTTTGTTCAGGCGAGGAGCCAACCAACCGATGAGCTCCAACTCGCCACCCTCGGGAATGACGGTAACCTGCGAGGAGTAGAGGCTCATATAGTCGTTAGCCGTTACCTTCTTGCCGGTCAGCACGTTACCCTCAATAATGCGGAACTTGCTGCCACCTGCTTGGGGTTTGATGCGGCAAGGCATAAGCACCTGTACAAGCGATGCGCCAACCATAGCCCTAACATATTGGGGGTGAGCAACCTGCGAGCCACAAACGGCATAAGTCTTGGTCATATCCAACTTGCCATTCAGCACAAGGCGACCGATGATTGCCACGTTCTGCACGCCCACTGTCCACACCTTCTCGCCCTTGTTGATGGGGTCGATGTGGTGAATCTGCACGCCCACGTTACCTGCGGGGTGAGGACCTGCAAAGTGGTGCTTCTCAACGCCCTGCACTGCCTCCAAGATGCTCTCGCCCTTTGCGGGAAGGCTCAAGTGAACATTGGGGCAAAGCACCTTAAGTGCGTCAAAACCAGCCTGCACAGCCTCCATATCCTCCTTCAGAGCCACGTTCATATCGGGAGCCAAAGGTGCTGTGTCAAAGCCCGAAACAAAAATAGCTTTCGGGGTATCCTTCGAATCAGCGATAATTCCATAGGGACGCTGAATAATCGAAGCCCAAAGACCACTTTCGAGCAACACTGCCACCAACTCCTCCCTCGATGCCTTCTTGAGGTCGATGCTGAAAGGTTTGTAACTCTGCTGTTCATCGGCCATCACCTCAATGGCGAGAAGTTTGCGCTTCTCTCCACGGCGAACAGCCGAAACACTACCGCTGACGGGCGAAGTGAACATCACCTCCGGATGTGCCTTGTCGTAGAAAAGCGCACTACCGGCCAAGACTTTGTCCCCTTCTGCCACCAACAGCTTAGGCACGACTCCCTCAAAGGCGAGTGGCGACACAGCATAACGCTCTCCAACAGAAAGTGTTACCACCTGTTTCTCCGCCTCACCCACGAGTTTAATGTCGAGACCTTTTTTGATTTTAATGACTTTCGACATAATCTGTTAAGTGTGAATTTTGAAATTATTTTGTGTTGTTGTATGTGCAATATTCGCGTTATCCCCTAAAAACGCGCACAAATATACTCTTTTTTTATAAATAGGTAAACTATTGTGTTATTATTTTCACACTTTTTTGCTATTGCGAAATTTGTATACCTTTGTGGCGAAGAAAGACAGCATAGAGTGATACCGTTTGTAGACATACACACCCACCTTCCGCTCGCGGAGGAGACAATTGGGCTCACCTCCCACCGACTCGGTATTGAGCCGACCGCGGGGATTGGGGCCGACAGCTCTGTGGGTATCCACCCCTGGGATGTGGAAAAGGTTGGCGCAGTGGAGCCACTGCTCCGGCAAATGCGCTCAATTCCATGTCGTGCCATTGGTGAAGCGGGGCTCGACAAGGCGTGCGATGCAGACTTTAGCCGACAAATGGAATTTTTTGAAAGACAGGTTGTTATTGCTGCCGAGCGCAACATTCCCTTGATTATTCACTGCGTGAGAGCACAGAGTGAGATTTTGGCAATTTTGCGCCACTACCCCAACCTCAAAGCCGTAATATTTCACGGCTTTATCGGCTCGCCCGAGCAAGCCACCGAACTGACTTCACGCGGCTACCACATCTCGTTTGGCTTTGGAGCCCTGCGCTCGCCCAAAACGGTAAATGCCCTTCGGGGGTGTTCGGGCAGTGCATTGTTTCTCGAGAGCGATACCGCAGACGGAAGTGTTTCCACTCTGTATGAGCAAGTTGCCGAGGTGCGAAAGGTAGACGTAGCAACACTTAAAAGAGAAATTTACGATAACTACATAAGAATTTTTGGATGAGTTGGACTGAGAGAACCGAATTATTGTTGGGCGATGAGAAGCTCAACATCCTGCGCAATGCACACGTGCTGGTCGTGGGACTTGGGGGCGTTGGTGCCTATGCGGCAGAGATGATTGCAAGGGCCGGCGTGGGGCATATGACCATTGCCGATGCCGACACCGTTGGCGAGTCGAACATCAACCGCCAACTACTTGCACTAAACTCAACCATTGGTAGAGAAAAGAGTGCCGTTATGGCTGAGCGACTGCGAGATATAAATCCGCAAATCGAGCTCAATGTGGTGTGCGACTACATCCGCGACGAAAAGACCTACACCCTCCTGGACGCCGCCCGCTACGACTACGTTGTAGACTGCATCGACACTCTTTCGCCCAAAGTAAATCTCATTGCAGCGGCCCTCGAGAGGGGTATTCCCGTGGTTAGCTCTATGGGTGCAGGGGCAAAGACCGACCCCACACTGATTGAGGTAAAGGACATTGGCAAGAGCCACCACTGTCCATTGGCTCATATGTTGCGCAAGAGGTTGCACAAACTTGGTATTCGCAGTGGTTTTTATGCCGTGTTTTCGCCCGAGCCCGTAAGGGAGGGGGCGATGATTATTGCCGAGGAGACCAACAAGAAATCAAACGTCGGCACAATCTCCTACATTCCTGCCACTTTTGGTTGTGTTTGCGCCAGTGTTGTCATCCGAGATTTACTCGGAGAGATGCAGTAAAAATTCTACAAACCGTCCTTATAATAATACGTAGGCGGCATTTCAACTCTACAAACACGCAAAAAGCGAGGACCTTTCGGCCCTCGCTTTGCTTACATCACCCACTCTGCCTTTTAGCAGAATTTATACGATGTAATATTCCTAAAACCTCGCAAAAGGTCCTCGGTTGTCATTCGTTTTTTGCCCGAAAGTTGCAGCTCTTTCACATCAATCACACCATCGGCGCACACAACTTTGATGTAGTGTTTGTCATCCGAGAGAATAGTGCCAACCTCCTGACCACCACCCTCGCCCGCCACAAACGAAGCCTCGAAAATCTTTGCCGTGAGGTTCTCGCCCAGTGCGCCCCAAGCAGCAGGGTAAGGCGATAGACCGCGAATTTGGTTAATGATATGCGTTCCGTTTTGCGAAAAATCAATGTGGCAATCCTCTTTGAAAATCTTTGGTGCCGGCTTGAGTTCAACCCCCTCCAGCATACTATCTTGTTCCATTGGAGTACACTCGCCCGAAGCAAGTTTTTCCACCGTTTCGAGCACCAAATCCACGCCGCAATTCATTAGTTTATCGTGCAGAGTACCAACATTGTCAGACGGTTCAATCTCAACCTTTACTTGACCTATTACTGCGCCCTCGTCAATCTGCGGATTGAGCAGGAAAGTGGTAACACCCGTAACCGCTTCGCCATTCATAATCGCCCTATTGATTGGGGCCGCACCCCTGTACTGCGGAAGCAACGAAGCGTGCAGATTGAAGGTGCCCAACTTGGGGGCCGCCCAGATGACCTCGGGCAACATCCTGAAGGCAATCACAATGCCAAGGTCGGCATCAAGAGCCTTGAAGGCCTCCACAAACTCCTCATTTTTCAACTTTTCGGGCTGCATAATGGGCAGTCCGACCTCGGCGGCGTAGCGTTTCACGGCACTCTCGTTCACCTTCAATCCCCTACCAGATGGTTTGTCGGGCGTGGTAACAACGGCCACAACATTATATCCGCCCTCCACAAGGGCCTTCAGAGGGGCCACCGCAAAATCGGGCGTACCCATATATACAATGCGCAAATCTTTGGCTTGTTTCATACGGAAAATATATTTACAAAACGGATTCTATTTCTTCTTCAGCCTACCTGCCAACTGCTGCACTTTTGCCTTTGCTTTGCCGAACTGCACCACATACCAATCGACATTGAAGAGGTTGGAGTCGTTGGTGGCTATTCGCGTCAGATAGAGCGCGATAGGTAGCAATATGATAGCCGAAAACCACATACCGAAGGCTGCGTTCCAAGTACCCTCTTTGGCCATCTTTTCGCCCGCAATGCTGATGACGTAGTAGATGACAAAGAAGAGCACCGAGACCACTACCGGCATTGCAAGGCCACCCTTGCGGATGATGGCTCCGAGGGGTGCACCAATGAGGAAGAAGATGATGACCGAAATGGGCAGCGACACCTTCCTATGCCACTCCACCTGCGAGCGGTAGAGTTTATTGAGCGTCTCCTTGGCGGTGTTCTCGTTGCGATTGAGCGAGTAGCGAGGGTTGCGTGCATTGGTTTTGGCAGTCTGCACAATATCACGCTTCTGCTTGATTGTCAGCGTATCAAGTGCCTTCATTAGGTTTGTGGGCACCTTGTAGGAGTAGTCCACCTTGACGGTATCAAAGAGCCCCAAAGCCGATTCGTCTTCCGTGAGGAGGTTATTCTTCAGCAGAGGCTCATAGGAGCGGGCCGAGCCACGGTCGGCCTCCACGCGCAGAGAGTCGATGTCCACCTGCAACTCACTTGTAGTCTTGGTCTGGTGGTTACTAAAAAGGTTCATATCGGTGCGCGAGAAGTCGAAACCCTCAATCTCCAGCGCACCATTCTGCACCTTGAAAATCTGATGACGGATGGCATTCTCGGTGTTCCACTTGTAGTTGCGGGTGGTTTCGTAGGTCTGACCATTGTAGAGCTTAATCATCAGAAACTTCTTGTCGTCAGACATATAGATATATCCCGAGTCGGCCACCGTGGTGGTCATATTGCCGTGGCGGTCGCGCGTGTCGTAGATGAGGATGTCGCTCAGCAGACCCGTGTCGGGGTCTTGGTGCCCCACCCTAATGTTCATATTCTCAATGCCGTTGAAGAATATGCCGTCCTTGAACTCCATCGTCTCTTTTTGCTGCTTGATGTCGTAGAGGATGGCCATCATCTTCTTGTTGGAATAGGGAACAAGATTGTTCACCACAAAGAAACTGCTCACAGCAACCACCAGCACCACGCCGATGAGTGGTTTGAGAATGTTGGGCAACGACATACCTGCCGACTTCATCGCAAGCAACTCGTTGTGCTCTCCGAGGTTACCCATTGTCATAATGGCCGCAAAGAGGGTTGCCAGGGGGATACCCAGCGGCATCATATTGGCCGTGGCGTAGAAGAGCAATTCCACAATTACATCGAAACTCAAACCCTTGCCCACGAGTTCGTCGATGTAGCGCCACACGAAGTTCATCATCAGGATAAACATCACGATGAAGAACGAGAGCACCATTGGGCCCAAGAAGGCTTTGAGTGTAAATTTGTGAATTGTTTTCAACTCTTGTATCGGTATTTCTTTCTACGACAAAGTTTCTCTTTTGCTTGCACCTTTGCGCCTATGCGAGGGCAAAGTTAGCAGTTTTACAATAAAAAGCGTAATTCCGAGCAAAATTATTGTGGTTGCGCCCACAGGAAAATCCACCTCATAGGCCACCCACAAGCCAACCACATTGCCCACCACTGCAAACAACGAGGCCAGCAGCAGGATGCGTGGGTAGGACTTTGTGAGTGCAGAGGCGATAACGGCCGGCACCGTGAGGAGCGAAATGAGCAACACAATGCCCACGATGCGGATGGAGAGCACGATGGTAATGGCGGTGAGCACGGTCATTGCAGTGAGGATGAGGTCGGCCCTAACGCCCTGACTGCGAGCGTAGTCCTTGTCGAACGAGGCCCACATCACAGGCCTGTACCACAGCAGCATAACCACACACAGCACCCCAACCAACACCTCCAAGGCCACAATGTTGGAGTGTCCCACGGTGAGCACATCGCCAAAGAGGAAACTCATAAGGTTGGGCGCATAGCCCGGGGTGGCGAATATGAACAAGGTGCCGATGGCCATACCGAGGCTCCATACAATTCCGATGGCCGAGTCCTCACGGATGCGCCCTTTGGCCCCCGCCCACTCTATGCCAAGGGCGGAGAGGATGGCGAAAATCATCGCCCCACCGATGGGATTGAGTCCAAAGTGGTAGGCAATTCCAATGCCGCCAAAGGAGGCGTGGGTGATACCTCCGCCGAGGAAAACCAAGCGGCGAGTGACCACATAGGTGCCCACAATTCCGCAGGCCACACCCGACAGCACAGCCGCCAAAAGTGCGTCCACCAGAAAATCGTAGGTCCCCAAAGCCTCAAAAAAGTTCATAAATCCTCCCTCTCGGTTGTTAAAAGTGTGCAAAGGTACTCAAAAGTCGCAAAAAAATTCATATTTTCGCACCAAATTATAGCACAATAATGAAGGTAAGTTTCCACACTCTGGGTTGCAAACTCAACTTTTCCGAGACATCCACCATCGCACGTGAGTTCATTGAGGGTGGCCACGAGCGCACCGAGCGTGTGCAGGAGGCCGATGTGTGCGTGGTAAACACTTGTTCCGTGACGGAACACGCCGACAAGAAGTGCCGCAACCTGATTCGCCGCCTACATAAGCTCAACCCCTCGGCCATAATTGCCGTAACGGGCTGTTATGCCCAACTCAAGCCACAGGAGATTGCCGCCATTGAGGGGGTGGACATTGTGTTGAGCAACAACGACAAAGGCGAC
>JAFVSY010000065.1 GCA_017503465.1 Tidjanibacter sp.
CAATTCACAATTCTCAATTCCCTCCCTATTCTTCGCTCTCGTAGCGAGTGACGGGAGCATCGGCCCAGAGTTGCTCCAGGCGGTAGTACTCCCTCAGGGGGGTGAGGAAGATGTGGACCATCACGTCCACGTAGTCGATGGCTATCCACGCGGCGTTGGTCTTACCCTCCACCCTGCGTGGCTTCTCGCCCAATTTCTCCTCCAACTCCTCCACGATGCCGTCGGCAATGGCGTCCACCTGGGTGGTGGAGTCGGCATTGCAAATCACGAAGGCATCACAAATGGTGCCTTCCAACTCGGTGAGGTCGAGCGAAACGATGTTGTGGCCCTTTTTGTCTTGAATGGCCGAAACAATGTTGTCAATGAGTTTCTGCATATTGCGATATTATGTTGTTTTCGGTTGCGTTACGTGGTCGTTACTCATAGAGTAACGCACAATATTCTACAAAATTACAATTTTTGTTGGGAAAATCACCATTTTGGCTCTGTTTTTTTCGCCACACACTCCACGATTATTTCGCGCAGTGCTCCGATGATGGTCTCTTTGGCGTAGGTGCGCCTCACGGCGATGACGATTTTTCGGCTTGCGGCACCCCTCGCGAGGGTCTTCACTCGGTTGCGTGCGGCCTCGGGCAGATAGGGGATGGCCATCTCGGGAATGACGGTTATCATCGCCGTGGCGTCCACTATCCTCATCAGCGTTTCGAGCGAGCCGCTCTGGAACGAGTAGGAGTGCTCCTGACGGTCGGCCAGTCCGCAGAGCTCCAACACCTGGTTGCGCAAACAGTGCCCCTCGGAGAGGAGCAAGAGGTCCTTGCCGGCGATGTCCTCAATGCGCAGATTGGTGCGTGCAAAGAGGGCGTTGTCGGGCGACACGTAGGCGTAGAAACGGTCGTCGAAGAGTTCGTGCTCGGTGATGCGCTCGGGGCAGGTGCCACCCGCCATTATGGCTGCATCCACCTCGTCTTTGTCCATTGCCTTGATGATTTCGGGGGTGGTCATCTCCTTGATTTCGAGTTCCACTTTGGGGTACTTCTCGGCAAAGGAGTGTACCACTTTGGGCAGCAGATAGGGGGCGATGGTGGGGATTACGGCGAGTCTGATTTTGCCTGCCACACTACCCTTGAGTTCGGCCACACACTCCTTGATGTTGTTGTAGGCGAGCAGTGCTTCCTTGGCCCTCTCCACCACTATTGCTCCCACTTGGGTGGGCACCACGGGTTTCTTGGTGCGGTCGAGCAGGACCACTCCGAGTTCCTCTTCGAGGTTTTTGATTTGCATACTGAGCGAGGGCTGTGTGACGAAACAGAGTTCGCTGGCTTTGGAAAAACTACCGCAACTTGCCACGGCAAGGAGGTATTCGAGTTGGATTATAGTCATAACTTATGATTTTTCGCAAAGTTATAACTTTGCTCGGAAATTGGCAACTCTGCGAGGGGAAATTTTGTTTGGTGGGCAGGGCTGGGGAGATTGGAGTGATAAGAGTGATAAGAAAGATAGGAGTGATAGGAAAGGTGACCACCCTCTCCCTATTACTCCTATCACTCCTATCACCCCTAATAACCCTTAAAGTCCTTAAGGCCCTTAAAGCCCTTAAAGCCCCTTACTCGAGGGTATCAGAGAAAAATTGAATTTTCAATTTTGAATTCTCAATTC
>JAFVSY010000066.1 GCA_017503465.1 Tidjanibacter sp.
ACTATTAATCTCATTCTCGTATTTTTCTTCCAACGAGAAAAAATGATTACCTTTGTCTGTGCAATGATAGATAAAACAAGCGTTCTTTGTGGCTGTTGTAGGGTATGTGCAAGAGATTAAAGATGCTGTTTCTACCAACTTTCCAGCCTATAAAAAGGCAACGGATAGGTAGCAATTCTTTCTCTAATACCCACCATATACGGCTCCTTCTGCCAAATTTAACAATATGGTGAGGTAACACAAAAATGGTATATGTACCAACCACTTATCAAATTTCACCCTCATCCTGCCATTTTTACGCAAGTTCTTCGTATCTTTGCAAAAACTCCACTTGTTATGAAACGCTTATTGCTCATAGGGCTACTATTTATGGTTGCCTGTGGTGGGAGCACAAAGTCCACCGACAAACTGCTTGCTGAGGTTAGGCAGGCGGACCAAGGCATACGGCACCAAATGGCAGCACTGACCAAAGCCGTTACCGTGGAAGGGCGCACCGAACTCATTGATTCGCTCATCCTCACGAGTGAGCAGGTGGAGCGCATCGACACCCGAAACGTGGTCATCGTGGACAGTCTGCTGCAAGGCGGACTCCCCAAGGGGCTCTCCACCGAGTCCTACGGAACCATTTGGCTTGTGATTGACCACGCACCACTACAAATGCAACAAAAGCACCTTCCGCTCATTGAGCAGATGGCCACACAAGGTCTTATCTCTCAGAGCGATTATGCCACCCTCTTTGACCGCATAGCGATGGGGCTGGGCAAGCCACAACGATATGGTAGTCAAGCCGTTCAGTTCGGCACAGACGAGAAGCAACACCTCTATCTGTGGCCGGTGGAGTGCGTGCAAAGATTAGACTCTTTGCGCACAGCAGTTGGGATGTCGCCCATTGACGAATATCTCCTGCTATTGACCGAAGCAACAGGCATTGAGGCTCAATTTGACCCCACAATCACGGTGGAAGAAATGGAGCGTTTGCGAGGCAAAGGGCAGCAGTAGGACCATCAAACCAATCAGCGCAATATGAACTTTCGGACTTTTGGCAAGCAGGAGGCACTGGTGGTATTCCCAAAGATGAACCACGGGGAACTCCTCATTGACCATCCCGAAGAGGTAGCCCAAAGAATCATTGAAATGTATACGGCGGAATGGTAGCCAACAAAACGCTCGTTCCCAAAAAGAAAATAGACTATGAATAAAACGTATCGTCAGTACATCGGAATTGTGGTTGCAGTGTTGCTCTACTACATCATCCACGAAGGTGCCCACCTTGTGGTTGCCCTATCACAAGGGGTATTCAAGCAGATAAACCTGATTGGGTTAGGTGTGCAGATTGACGTGTGGGCCGACCGAATGAGCGATTGGCAGATGGGCATTTTCTGCCTTGCAGGCCCCGTGGCCACTTTGTTGGCCGGTTGGTTGATGGTGGCCTTTGTGCGCCAAATTTGCCACTGCAAATCGAGCGTAGTGCGTGCTTGTGGGTGGTACACATCGCTCACTCTGCTTATGCTTGACCCCATCTACTTGAGCATCTTCTATCGCTGGGTGGGAGGTGGAGATATGAATGGTATCGCCCTGCTGTGGCCCACAGGGGTGGTGTCAGCAGCGGCAATCGTGGTGGGTATAATCAACTTGCTGCTCATCTGGAAGATACTCTATCCAACATACACCAAATCGTTTGCAAAATAAACTATTATGAAAGAAAATCTAACCTTTCAGGCTTTGGCCAAGTTCTCCCTTGGGGTGCTCCTCGTGTGGGTGCTGATATTCCTCCCTGCGGGCACGCTCTCCTACTGGCAGGGGTGGCTACTGATGCTGATTTTGTTTGTTCCGATGCTTGTGGCCGGCTTTGTGATGTTGGCCAAGAGCCCCTCGCTGTTGCAGAAGCGACTCAATGCCAAGGAACAGCAAGGCGAACAAAAGAGCGTGGTGAGGCTCAGTGGAGTGCTGTTCGTGGCGGCCTTTGTGGTGGCGGGACTCAATCGGAGGTTTCAATGGTGCGAGTTGCCCGATTGGTGTGTGTGGACAGCGGTGGGGCTTTTCATCTGTTCCTACCTTATGTATGCCGAGGTGTTGCGTGAGAACGCCTACCTTTCGCGCACCATTGAGGTGCAGGAGGGCCAAAAGGTCATCGACACGGGGCTCTACGGCATCGTGCGCCATCCGATGTACACCGCCACAACCATACTCTTTCTATCTATGCCATTGGTGCTGGGCTCGTTGTGGTCCTTCCTCATTATGCTGCTCTACATTCCCCTCATTGTCAAGAGGATAAGAAACGAGGAGAAGGTGCTGACCGAGGGCTTGGAAGGCTATGGGGAGTACAAGCAGAAGGTAAAATACAGACTCATTCCCTTTGTGTGGTAACTCGGTTATGTCGGATAGTCGCCCAATAGTATATTGCACCAACCGCCAAGAGTGGCGGCAGTGGCTTGTGGCCAACTTTGAGAGCGCAAGAGAGGTGTGGTTTGTCTTTCCCACCAAGGCTTCGGGCGAGGTGGGGGTAGCCTACAACGATGCGGTGGAGGAGGCACTCTGCTTTGGGTGGATTGACGGCGTGGCGGGCACACTCGACACTCTGCACCAGTTGAGGCGTTTCACCCCAAGGCGTAAGGGTAGCCCCTATTCAAGGCCCAACATTGAGCGGCTCATTTGGCTCAACGAGCAGGGCCTACTCCACCCTTCGGTGCGCACCTCGGTGGCCGACCTCATCACCCTGCCGTTCCAATTCCCTGCCGACATCATCGCCACGCTGCAACAGGAGCAAGAGGTGTGGGAGCACTATTGTGCCTTCTCGGAGCCCTACAAGCGAATTCGTGTTGCCTACATTGATGCGGCACGCAAAAGGCCGGCGGAGTTCAGACGCCGGCTGGAAAACTTCATCTCCAAAACTCGCCAAAACAGACTTATCGTTGGCTATGGAGGCATTGAGAAATACTATTCCACTGCCCACGACACGCCCGACAAATAGCTGTGCCACACCCACTTACGCCCCACGCCCGACAATGGTGTGATTTTTTCTTGCAAAAAAAGTGCATAAAAAATTTGCAGTTTACTGAAAAGTGAGTATTTTTGTAATGATTTCAAAAACGAAACGACTATAAAATAATTATAAATAGGTAAAACCACACACTCACAGGTTATGATTGTAGCAAGAGAGTATCTTCAGAGTTTCGGCATCAGGCCTTCGGTGCAGCGCGTGGCGGTGATGCACTATCTGCTCACACACCGCACCCACCCCACCGTGGACGAGATTTACAGCGAGTTGGTCAATGAGATTCCAACTCTTTCGCGCACTACCGTCTACAACACCCTGCACCTGCTCTATGAGCACGGAGCCATCTTGGCACTCTGCATTGACGGTGTGAACACCCACTTTGACGGCTACACCTCGCCCCACGCCCACTTTAGGTGTTCGCAGTGTGGCAAAATCTACGATGTAGACCTTGACGATGTGGCCTTTGTGGAGCGCAACACCCCCAAGAACGCCTCCATAGTTACCGATGCGCAACTCTACTACAAGGGTGTGTGCGCCGCTTGTGCCAACAAAAGCAACTAACAGAAAATCAAACAATAAACAAATTAAACACAAAACACACATTTAGCTATGAAAAAATTCCGTTGTACCGTATGCGGCTACATCCACGAGGGCGATGCCGCACCCGAGAAATGCCCCCTTTGCAAAGTAGGTCCCGAGAAATTCGTAGAGGTAGTTGAGAGCGATGAGGCTCTTCAGTTTGCCGATGAGCACACTTTGGGTGTTGCCAAAGGTTGCCCCGAGGAGATTTGGAAGGGCTTGCAGGAGCACTTTATGGGCGAGTGTACCGAGGTGGGTATGTACCTTGCAATGTCGCGTCAGGCCGACCGCGAGGGCTATCCCGAGATTGCCGAGGCTTTCAAGCGTTATGCTTGGGAGGAGGCAGAACACGCAGCCAAATTTGCCGAGCTGATTGGCGAGGTTGTTTGGGACACCAAGACCAATGTCTACAAACGTATGATGGCCGAGCACGGTGCTTGCGATGGCAAGAAACACATTGCAACGCTCGCCAAGCAGAACAACCTTGACGCCATTCACGATACCGTTCACGAGATGGCCAAAGATGAGGCTCGCCACGGCAAGGGCTTCGAGGGCCTCTACAACCGCTATTTCAAATAGCAAGTTGAACAAGTAACACACAAGGATATACACCCAAACGCAACAAGGCTCGGAGAGAATTCTCCGAGCCTTGTTGTTTTTGTGAGCATTGCCACACACTTGGGGTCCACACACTCCCAAACGTGCGACACCGCCCTGTGGTGGTGGGTTATTTGAGGTTTGCGACCACGAAGTCTACGGTCTTGTAGAACACCTCGCCCGCCTTGTCGCTCTTCTTTGCGGCAATGTTGTGGTCGTAGTAGGGATACTCAAGGTACTCCACTACTCCACCCTTCGCTTTGAGCGCAGCGGCAAAATCCCTACTCTGGGTGTACTCCACCACCGAGTCGCCGGTGCCACACACCAGCATAGCCGCGGGCAGGTTTTTCTTGGGGATGCGATACTGGGGCGAAGCCTTCTTCAACACCGAGGGGGCCAAATCTTTGAAATAGGCCAACCTCTGGGGGTCTTTGGCACGGGTGGTGATGGCGGCGGTGGTGAGGTCATAGATACCTGCATAGCCAACCAACACCTTTGCGTCCTTGATGGTCATTGCGGCCAAGCCGGAGAGGTGCCCACCGGCCGAAGCACCGCAGAAACCGAACACCTTGGGGTTGATACCCAACTCCTCGGCGTGCTCCTGCACCCACTTCACGGCATCCTCAACGTCTTGTGCCGACACCTCCACACTTGCGCCCGGCTTGTCGGCCAGCGTGTAGGAGATGCGCACACCTGCGATACCGTGCTGCACGGCGAGATACTTGGAGAGCGACTTGTTGGACTCCTTTGTGCCCCTTGCCCAACCACCACCGTGGATGTAGACCATAAAAGGTGCGGGCTGCTCGCTCACTGCCTTGTCCACTGTGAGCACGAGTTCGTAGTCGGGGTAGGTTTTGTAGACGTAGTCCACACTCTCACACTCTTTGTAGAGTTTGCTCGACACGAAGTTCACGGGCTCGTAGGGCACGAGCAGGTCGGGCACCTCGGCGAGGTTGATGTATTTGTACTTCTTGGGGGTGAGGATTTCATACTTACCCTCGCCCACCTCTTTGAGTTTCATTGCATAACGGTTGGTGATGTCCTGTGCCGAGAGGGCTGTGGATGCGGCCAACGCGAGTGCAACGAGAATGAATAGTTTTTTCATCGGTTAATTGGGGTTTGACTTTTCTTGTGCATCTGCGAGAACTCGAGCAGAGCCGACAAGTGCTGCCTTACGACTGCCATTGCGCCATCGCTGTCGTGGTTTACGATACAATCGTAGAGTTCTTTGTGCTCACGCAAGACATCCTCACGCGGCACTGCGCAGACTTTGTATTTCTGAAAATACTTCAACACATCGGGGGTAATAATGAGCAGCAGAGATGACATCACAGGGTTGTGGGCTGCGCGTGCTACGGCTTGGTGGAACTCAAAGTCTTTGGGGACTTGGTCCTCCGTACCGAACTTTTCCTCGCACCCC
Source organism: Tidjanibacter sp. (assembly GCA_017503465.1). GTDB lineage: Bacteria > Bacteroidota > Bacteroidia > Bacteroidales > Rikenellaceae > Tidjanibacter. The sequence continues at coordinate 5,595 of JAFVSY010000066.1, forward strand.
ACCATTGCGGCTTTCATTGCTTCAATGTCGGCCTCATCGCGATTTTGCGCTGCGAGCCTTGCGGTTTCCACCTCCAAGAGCAACCTCACATCCACGAGCGAGGAGAAGTCATAGCGGTCGATTTTGAGCATATCCGTGAAGAGGCTCTCCATCTGCTGTAACTTCATCTGCGTAACCACGGTGCCACTCTGGGGATAGGTTTTAGCCAACCCATAGAACTCCATCTTCTGGAAGGCACACCTAACGTGTGCTCGGCTCACTCCGAGTTGTTCGGCCAACCTGCGTTCTGCGGGCAGACGGTCGCCCGAGGATAGTCGCCCGGAGTAGAGTTGGTCCTTCACATAGTTGAGCACTTTCTCGACCTCATCGGAGAGTGCGATGTTTTTGTTCTGTTGGTTAGTCATCTGTGTGTCAAATTATTACCTCGTGTTTCTCAAGAAAAAGCCGTGCCCTTCGCGGGCGAAAGACACGGCCAAAGTTAGTAATAATTTCCCTATTGGTCAAAAATTGGTCAGAAAAATTCAACCATTGACCATTTTGCAGTGCGACTAATTCAGCCTCTTCGACCAATACATATCGAAGGTAATCTTCATATCGCGTTTGCCTGTAGTGGGGTTTGCAACGATAAGTTGATTGTTTCCATCGACCTTTGTATTACCGTTTTCATCAGTTGCATAGAACACATTTTCAAGGTTCTTGATGTGCACAAAACCAATCTTGGCAACATCGCTATTTGCAGCAGGTTTTGCACCGTGGGCAGAGTCGCTGTTGTAAGCAGCCTCATAGGAAACATACTGTACCAACAGCACTGTTCCCTCACGCCACAAAGAGGATTGTTTTGAAAGGTCGAGTCCCTCTTTTGCCATAGATGGAGCACCGGCCGAAGCCACACTACCCGTGTAGGACATTTCTGCTAATGTTCCATTCAATACGGCCTCACGGCACGCATTCTCTGTAGTGCTAGAACTTCTCATACTCCTATACCACATAAGCGGAGTACCGGCCTCTGAAGGCAGGTTTACATTACCGCTACCGTCATTCCTCAAATGGGTTTTCAATTGGCTGGCAGTATTTGCAGGGCCTACAAGTGTTACCTTACCTGCCGAGTTTGTGATGAAGAATACATAAGGCAGAACATCATAGTATTGTTGCTCTGTAATGTATGTTTTGTCAAAGCCGATATAGGTGGTAGAGTTCACTGTGGTGTACTTGATAGGAGAAGGATAGTCAGCAAAGCCTAACGTAAACTTATCCATTTGGTCATTATACCACTTGTTCGTAGAAACAACTTCACCCAAGTCAGGATAGAAGAATGCGTTAGAAGCAGTAAACTCTGCATATTCCGACTTGGAACTTGCACCTACACCAAGAGTGATATTCTCGTAGTGGTAGAAAGGATAGATGCTGATTGTGCCAAGAGTTGCCTCCTCGCTCTCGTAGGTGTAGGTGATAGCATAGTCGGCAGCAGTGGTGGCAGTGCCGGTGCAATCGGGCAGCTTCACAACCAACTCTGCGCCTTCTTTCAAAACCTCAGGCTCAACCGCAACGCCACCAATCTTAACATTGGCAGCATTCTGCAAGTTGGAGCCCTTGATGGTGATGGTGTTGTTCAGGTAGAACTTGGTCTTGGTGCTATGGTCGCTCTCAATGTCGGTAACGGTTGGCTCACCTGCGGGGATAGGCTCAAGAGTGATGCTCTTGCCTGCACGTGCTCCACGCAGCAGTGCACCTGCGGTGAACTGTACGGCGGGGTGAGTACCCTTGTTGGTCTTGATGCGTACAGTGAAGGTGTCGCCCTCAAGGTAGGGAGTGGTGGTGTCAATAAACTTATCTGCCGACACATCACTCTTCGAGTAACCGGCATTGAGCATAAACCTAACATCTATCTTTTCACCTGCTTTCACAGCACCATTGGTAACGGTGGTTGTGATGGTCGAATTAGTCGAAGTCCAGTAGCCATAAGCAGTGTTGGAGCCGTGAGTGGCCTTGGTGGGTGCATCGGTACGGTTGCTGAGCGCATTGTCCATCTCGCCCTTGGTGGTGTTCACGTAGAAGGTACCGGCCAAAATCTTGCCGCCTTCCGAAGTAAGGCTTACCTCCTCAATGGTTACATCCTCGCCCGCGTTGTTTGTAATACCAAGCCTCAACACCGAGAAAGCACGTTTGATTTTGAGCTCAACATCTTTACCATAGGCTTCGGCTTTGGTGGCATAGACAAAGTCGTATTTCGACATATCCCACTCCGATGCAGTGGCATCGTAGGTCTGCTCGGCAGGAAGAGTACCCTCCACTTTCGATTGGCTTGCGGTACCCTCTTTGTAGGGATAGTAGAAGTAGAACTTGTGGGTGGCCTCCTCATAGCCTTCTCCTTTCCACCACTCTACGGGGCTATCATTACCAACAAAAACTGCATTGGCCGAAGCCTCGCCATTTATCTTCAACTTAACGTTCTGCACATCATCAACAGCCACGGTGGTGCTTGTGCCTGCGAGTGTGTAGGAGTAGTACAAACCTGCATTGTCGGTAGCCTTCCAAAGGGTGGTTGCACCATCCTCAAGGTCAAGAGCGGTGCGGCCCTCTGCGTCAGTCTCAGGACCGACAACAAAAGTAATGGTGTTCTCGGAGCCCTCTCCACCATTGAGTGCGGGGCCCTCATCTTCAAATGCGTTGTTGCAAGCGGAGATGGTCATCGCAGCAGCAACAAGTGTCAAAATGTAATAAATCTTTTTCATAGTCGTTGTTGCTGTTTTATTGAATTTCATCCCAATTACCCTCTTCGCCCAAGCCGGGGAGTTCGAGGCCAATATTCGAGGGGTCCGAAAATGCAATGCCTTGCTCTACAACCACCTCGTTGATTTCCACTGCGGGTGCAGTGTAGTTGTTCTCAAATCTTTTCATAAAAAGTTTTACGTCAAACAAAAAATACATATAAATTAGTTCACACTCTACTCCTCCTTGATAGTGAAGTCGGTGAAGAGCAACGACTCGTCCCTCATCTGATTCTTTATGCTGCCACCTTCGCCAAAGGAGCGGTAGATGCCCCATTTGGGACGTATGGCAGTGGCGCCGTCACGCCAGATGTCGATGTTGTTCGTCTTGTAGTAGAGGAGCGTTTTGTCGTCCCTCATACGCACAATCTTCACCTCATACTTACCATTGTGGAGGTAGGTTGCCTTCTCCTCAACCATCACCCATTCGCCCTCAAATTGGTCGAGCAGTGCGCTCTCCAACTTCACAGCCGAGGCTCCATTGGGGCCATAGTGGGTGAGTTCGAGGTACTGCTTGCCACTGCGCAGGCGGGCCACAAACGTAATCAGCGGGTTGCCGATGTCATCCCCACCATAGCCCTTGAGTTGGTGCAGGTGGCAGAACTTGCTTGTAGCCTTAAAGCCCTTGGGGATTTGGAATTTCCAGGTGTAGGTGTGAGTCTGACCCTCGGCCGCAACCATATTGTCGGGCGAGGCAGCGTAGGTCTTAATCTCATTACGCTGACGGTCGGTGATTTCGGGCTTGCCCCTATCGTCGTCGATATCGATGTGGATGTCGAAACGATAGACGTAGCGAGCCAGCGAGTCGTCCCACACCTGGGTGATATGCTTCACGTGGTTTTTGGCGTGGAGGCCCGAACTATCGGGGCACTCCTGATAGTAGCCACGGGCATTCATATAGGCGTAGGTGTCGCTCACACCATCGGGCACAAGCGCGCAGGGCTGACCCGTAGCCGCAGGATAGCGTTCGGCCATAGGCTTGGGTTTTGCCGGAGTGGTCTGCGTGGTGGTGTCCTCACTCCCGCTGCCCCCACCGGAGGAGGTTCCCCCTCCGGGTTGGGGCGTGGGAATCACGAAATCAACACCTGTGCAGGCAAACATTGCGGCTGCCAGCACAATCTGTGTCAAGATTGTCATCGTATGTCTACGCTTTGCTGTCATTAGGAGAAGAGTACGCCGCCGTTGATGTCAATGGAGGTACCGGTGATGTAGGACGACTCGTCGCAAGCAAGGAAGCATACGAGGTCGGCAATCTCCATAGCGGTACCCTCACGGCGCAGAGGTGCGGTCTTGTGGAGGTTCTCACGTGCCTCGGGTTTGGTGAAGCGGTCGTGGAACGAGGTGTTAATCATACCGGGGGCGAGTGCGTTCACGCGGATGCCCTGGGGACCAAGCTCCTTGGCCATCGAACGGGTGTGGCACATAACAGCAGCCTTGGCAGTTGCATACATCGAAGCACCGGGGCCACCACCATCGCGTGCAGCCTGCGACGAGAAGTTCACAATCGAACCACCCTCTTTCATCAAGGGCACCACCTCGCGAGTGCAGAGGAACACGCTACGCATATTCACGTCCATCAGGAAGTCATACCAAGCCTCGTCCTGCTCAACGATAAGCTTGCGGCCAACGATACCGCCAACCACGTTCACCAGCACGTGTACAGTGTCGCCAAATGCCTCAACAGCCTTCTCAAAGAGATTCTTCACGTCGGCTGCCTTGGTCATATCGCCCTGAACAGCGATAGCCTGGCCACCATCGGCCTCAATCATCTTAACGGTCTCGGCTGCATCCTCGGGGTTGTCAAAGTAGTTCAAACAAACCTTTGCACCCTCTGCTGCAAGTTTCACAGATACTGCACGACCCAAGTCGCGTGCGCCACCGGTTACGATGGCAACTTTTCCTTCAAGTTTCATAACTTTTTTTTTGTTTTTTTTTAGTTTGTTATTTTGGTTAATTGGAAAAAACATTTCTCTTATTCAGCCGATTTGGTCTGCTCGATTTTGCCACCGAAGATGAAAATCGACAGCAACGACAGCGGTACCAATGCTGCACCCACGATGAAGAAGGGCACCCAGTTGCCACCGGCGGTGATGATGGGCACGAGCCAAGTCATAATCAGCGTACCACACACTGCGGCAGCACCACCGATACCGGCCAAAGTACCCACGCTCTTACCTGTCTGAAGGTCGCTGGCAACGGTCTGGATGTTGGTCATCATAAATTGGTAGCCACCCAAAATCAGAGCCATCATCACAACAGCCATAATGGGCGAGCTTGCCATTGCGGCCAAAATCATACCCGGAATTACCATACAGGCACCAACGCACACTGCACACTTGCGGGCGAAGTTCACACTCTTGCCCTTCTTGATGAGCCAGCCGCTGAACCAGCCACCTGCAATGGAGCCCACAGCAGCACCCACGTAGGGCACCCAAGCCGACATTGCAATCTGCTTGATATCAAGACCAAAGACCTCAATGAGGTAGATGGGCAACCAGGTTACGAACATCCACCAAATGGGGTCCAAGAAGAAGCGGCCGAGAATTACGGCGTAGTTCTTCTTCTCGCTGAAGAGGCGACCGTAGGTCTTGCTCTTGGTGTTGTTCACCACGTTTTCGGGCTGGCCCTCAATGATGTATTTCTGCTCCTTTTCGGTAATCCAAGGGTGCTCTTTCGGGCCCTTCTTGTTGATGATGAGCCAAGGCACAACCCAAATGATACCGAGCGAGCCCACGATGATGAAGGTAATCTTCCAACCGAAGGCAATGAACAACACGGGAATCAGAATGGGAGCGATGATGCTACCTGCCGAAGCAGCTGCACCAAAGATACCCTGCGCCAGAGCACGCTCCTTCTGGGGGAACCACTCGGCATTCGACTTGGTGGTACCTGGCCAGGGGCCTGCCTCACCCAAACCGAGCATAACCCTGAAGAAGGTGAGCGATTTGAGGCCCGAGGAGAGCGATGCAAGAGCATCGGCAGCACCCCACAGCAGGGCCGACAGAGTGAAGCCCTTGCGGGTGCCAATCTTGTCGTAGACCTTGCCGGAGAAGAGTTGGCTAACTCCATAGGCAATCATAAAGAACATTGTGATGACAGCCAACATACTCTTGGCCTGCTTCTGCTGCTCCTCTTGTGGTGCGGAGGTGTCCACGAGGCCGAGGTCTTTGGCAATACCGCCATACTCGATGTAGGTCAGCGAGCCGTTGTCGCCCAGCGTAACCTCGTCGGCCTTAAGTTCCAGCACGCCCTCTTGTGCCTGCACGAGGTAGAGGTTGGTGGAATCCACAACGCTCCACTCGCCTGCGGGCACCTCCACCTTGGTGTTGGCCACCCACATATAGTTGAGCGTTCCTCGGTCGAGGTAGTTGATGATGGTTACCAGCACAATCAGCGACAGTACCACCCATCTCAATCCTTTAACTTTCATACGTTTCTGCGTTTTGTTTTACTGATTAGAGTTTGAGAAAATCGGCCCTCACAGGCGAGAAAGTGTCGATGAGGATACCCTCCTCCAAGCACACACAGCCGTGGAGTTCATCGGGGGCAACATAGTAGCCATCACCAGCAACCAGCACCTCTTTTTTGTCGCCGATGGTGAGTTCAAACTTGCCACTTGCCACATAGGTAGCCTGCGAGTGGTAGTGCTCGTGCATCGAGCCCACTGCGCCCTTCTCAAATTTAACCTTCACAATCATCAGCTGGCCATCGTAGCCCATAATCTGACGAGTGATACCGGGGCCTGGGTTCTCCCAAGCCATCTGACTTTCAATCTGGAAAGTTTCGCTTCTTGTCTTCATTGTTGATTAAAGTTTTTGTTAATGATTGGTTTGTTATGTTATTGATTTACAATTCGTTCTACTCAACAGCCCACACACCATTCCACTTGTAGGTCTTACCATCGGCCTTCACCTTGTGGGTGCCCTCGGGGTTGCGGTTGGCAAGGCAGTAGGTGCGGCTCTGGCCACCCACGAAATCAACCCTCACGATGGTGTAGTCGGCATTGTCCACAACCACCACAACATCCTTCACCGAAGATTTAGCATTGGCGGTCTTTTCCACCTGAAGGTTGTAGACACCGTGGCTCTCAATGGTCGAGGCGAAGGTGTGATTGGCAGCCTTCTGGCGCAGCAGATAGCCACCATCGGGGCGCAGGTTGAAATCGGGGTCGTTGGCACCCAGTCGCAACATCTTCATCTCCGTGGTGGGAGTTGTTGCGGTGGAAATGCTGTAGAACCTATCGCCCTCAAGGAAGGTGTAGCAACTTGTGCTGCTCTGCTCGTTGCGGCCCTCGGCCTCCACCCAAATGTGCTGGTAGCCGTTCTTGTCGCCGAGTGTAGACATCGTGTTGAGTGCCTTCGTGTAGGGGAAATTGAGGCTTACCATATGTCCATTGTACCAGAAGGGGAGGTCGTAGGTGTGCTCGGTGTCGCTCTCCAGGCGGAACACATCCACAATCAGCGGATATTGCAACCACTCCACATCGTCGTAAATCACCGTGCGGTGCATCTTCACACCCTTCACGGCAGCATTCTCCTTGGCCGAAATGATGCTCCTCTGGTCGCCCGACTCAAAGTAGTAGACATCCGAGTGGTGCTTTGACGACTCCTTGATTTTGCCGTCGAAGTGCGACTTGCCGTCCACAGTTACGGTGCTGTGGGCGATAGTCTGCATTGCAAAGCTCTTGTTCTCACGGGTGTAGTGGCCCTTGTACTTAGCCTCAATATTGAGGAACCTCGATGCGCCATAGTCGGGCAGCACCACATTGTTGTTGTCGTAGTAGGAGATGACAAGTTTGTCGTAGTGTCCGTGCGAGAGGCCGTGGGAGGTTGCCTTCAGGGTGAGTGCGCTGTTCACATCGGGGCGCACCGAGCGAATCACACCAATACCACCCTGCGAGCCATCGGCACCATCACGCCACATTGCGCTGTAGAGTTTGATGGGCTCGGCCTTGCCGGCAGCAATATCACGAGCCACAGCATAGCCTGCATCGCAAGGGATGAACTTGTTTTGGTATCGCTGGGCAACATCCAGCAGCATAGGATTCTTGTAGGCATTGTAGGCGATGTCCACAGCGAACAACAGTTCCTGACAGTCAAGTTGTTTGGTCAGCGCATCGTTGAACTTCATAAACACGCCATTGTAGTTGAGCTGCATCAGTGCCTCCACAGCCTTGGAAAGAATGGCATCGCGGTGGGCAAAAATCTTCACCTCGGGTTTGTTGTGCTCAATACACTGCGCAAAGAGCATCATAGGCCAAATGGCATAGCGCAGGTAGTAGGCACCCTCGGTGTAGTAGCCATCGGGCGAGAGGAGGTTGTCGAGTTGCATCATAAAACCGCCATTCTTGCCCGTCTTGTCGCTACCATAAAGTGCCTGCTGGATGTACTCTTCCTCGCCCATAACCATACCGAGCATACCCACCGAAGCAGCAGCCCAAGTACCGTGGTTGTGAATGAGGTTGAAGGTCTTGTTGTTGGCAGGGTTCTCCTTGGTGCCGTTCATTACAAAGTCGGCATAGGGACGGAAGAAATCCCTCTCCAACTGCTCACGTTTTTCGGGCGCGATGAAGTCATACACGCAGTCGTAGGCTATGGAGGTGTGTACCAGCCACACGCACTCGTTGAGTGTCTGCCAGAATATCCTACCCGGGGTTTTCGACAACGTCACGGGGTGGAAGTCAAGCGAGGGGTAGAGCTCGGCATAGGCATCGAGAATATCCACCACCTTCTGCGCATACTCCTCCTTACCGGTGAGTTGGTAGGCAATGCCGCAGTAGTACATCACATAGTAGTTGTCTTTGTGTTTCTCGTGGGTGTAGCCACCGCCGCCGTCCTTCGGCACGGGCACCACGATGGGCTCCTCAAGCGAGCGGTCAGCCTCGGAGAGCACCTCGGCCACCGAAGCGTCAAAGCCCGCGTTGGTGCCAAGTGCAGCACGCATCTCTGCCACGCCCTCGGGAGTTAGCAACAAGCAGGGGTGCTGTTTTTGACCAAAGGCCAAAGTTGCAACCACAAGGGTTGTCAATGTCAGGAGTAGTTTTTTCATAGTGTTTTTTGTTGTATTATCGTTTTGTGTTATATCTCTCTTTCGGTTTCCACTCTTTTACAAAGCCCTATTGGCCACGATGCGGCCCGAGTTGCGCAGAGTGCAGTCCTTGACCACAATCTTCTCCCACGGGGTGTCGTCCAAACGGATGGATGCACCACCACGGCCGCTATCCACAAACCTACACCCCGCAATGGTGAGGTCCTGCACACCAATAGCCCTCAATGCGCTGCCACGTCCTCGGTTGCACACGTTGCGGAACTCACAATCCTCAATCACCACACAGGGTCCACCGGTGCTCTCGTCGCTACCACCACGGTAGATGTTCACACCCAAGCCGAGTAAGTTCTCAAACACACACCTGCGGATGGTGATGTTCTCCGCATTGTAGCGACCGATGTCCTCCCTCTCGGCACCATAGTCCACAGCGTTGCCCGAGATGTCGTGGAAGTAGCAGTCCTCAATCACGATGTTGTCCGAGAAGGTGTTTTGGGCACCCCTGATGGCGAAGTTGGTGCTCTCGCCAAAGTCGTAGAAAGCACACCCACGCACCTCCAACAGGTAGGGCTGAATCATTCCCTCGGCGGTGGTAATGGCGTGGCGTGCACCCGCAGTACCGATGGCGAGTTTGCCACTGAAATCAAGTCCCTGCACCTTCAGGCTACCACCGTCCACAATCGTAACAAGGCTCGACTTCTTGCTACCCGCAAAACTAATCACAGGGTTAGCCTTCGCCCCCTCGGCACCACGCAGCGTGATAGCAGCACCAACCAGCAAACCTTTGGTCAGTGGGTAGCGGCCCTCGGAGAGTACAATCACATCGCCCTCCTCGGCCTCTGCCACAGCCTTTTGCAGTTGCTCGGCATCTGCCACCTCCACGGTGCGACCATTCTCCACGGCCACCTTCGGAGTAGCCACATACCAACCTGCTCCCCTACCCTCACGCATCGACTCAACGTCAATGGCGGGGCACTCTACGGTGCCATTGGCAAAGCCCTTCAAGTAGACCTTGCGGCCCAACTCCACGATGTTGTTGCGGAAGGTAAACCCGCTGGTGCGGTCAATGGCCATAAAGGGGGCAGCAAGTTCCTTATTCTTAATCTTGTTCCCCTCAAACAAAATGCGCTCGGGAGCCAGCGTGCGTTCCTCGTCGCAACCCGTGCCAAACTCAATGTTGGAGCAGTCGATGAAGGTATTGTTCACAATCTCAACGTTCTCCACCAAGCAGTAGCGATTGGGTAGCGAGTTGGGCACAGCGTTCATCAGTGCCAGAGCCGAGAAGAACCTCTCGCCACGCACGCCCACAAAGGTGTTGCCTACGACCTTGTGGCCCGCATTGACAACCCTCACGCCACCGGTGTGTTTCACTCCGTTGCCAATGAAAACATTGCCCTCGGCCACATTCCTATCGCCGTGGCGCAGAGCCAACACACCCTGGCACTCCCAGAAGAGGTTGCGGCGCACGATGTTGTCGCTCGACTTGATGGACACCACCTCCACCTCGCCATTGCAGTGGTCGAACACGTTGTCCTCAATCACCACCTGCGAGGAGGTGTAGGCGTGTTGCGAAGCACCCACACGGATGGTCTCGGCTCCATTGGAGCCAAACAAGTGGCGATTGGCAAAGAGGTTGTGGTCGATGCGGTGTGCGCACCCCGTGCTGTTGTCGTGATTGAGGTTTACGCCCACGAGCAGGCCACGGTTGAGTTTGCCGGTCTGGGTGTTGTGGTCATACCTATTGGCGCGTCCTGCAATAATCACATCATCGTAGAAATCGTTGCGCTGTGCAGGGTTGTAGTCCTCAATCACACACTCGGTCATCCTACACTCCTCGGCGTACTCCTTGCCCTTGCGGAACTCCACGATGGCTCCCTCGGGCGAGTATCCACCCTTGAAGTGGAGGCCACACACGGTTAGTCCACGCCCCACGATGCGCAGGTTGGAGGCTCCGGTGATAACCACACCGCCCTCGCTCTCGGGCACAACAACAATGGGCTGTTCGGCCGTTGCAACACCCTTCCACACGAGCCTAACGTCGCTATAGGTACCATTGGCAACCACGATGGTGTCGCCACCTTTGGCAGCGGCCACCTTGTCGGCCACCTTGTCAATCTTCACGGGTCCGCCACAAGCCACAAGCCCGATGGCCAACACCAAGAGTGTAAATTGTTTCTTCATACTATCGCTTTGTGTCTATACTCCTACTTAATCGTCCAACTCACGCCACAATTCTTCGCCGAGGGGAGGTCCACTTTGAGTTTACCCATAACCTCCACGGCACCCGATGTGGTTTGTGCGCCACGGGGCTGACCGAGCAGGTCCTTGTCGATACCCTCCACAGCAGCAACCCTATTCCTATCAAGATAACTCTTCTTCAGAGGGCCAACTACGCCCTTTACCTCGCGCACCAAAGGATTAACCTCCTCGGCACCAAACTCCTCGGCAGTGAGGCCCTTGACCTTACCGCCCCAAAGCACATTGCCACCATAGCGCATATCGGTTGGGGGCTCGGGTTTGAGGCCCACCTTCACGTTCTCCACCTTTTTGTCCTCGGAGAGATTGACAACCACGTTATTCACAATGTCGTTATCCTTGATTGCCAACTTATTGCGTTTACCCGTGTGGTTAATATTGAAGCCCATCTGGCAGTTGTAAATCGTGTTGTGTGCCACCAGGCAATGGTCGGCAGCGAAGTAGCCATTGAGGGCCGAATTGGGCTCACCCTGGATGAGCGAAATGGCCGCATAGTAGCCCCTACCGGTGAGGTTCATCAGCAGGTTGTTGTAGACCTTGTGACCCACGCCAATGAGCCTGATGCCACCCGTGCTGGTTGCAATGCCCTCATAGAGGCCACCGCCACCACTCTTGCCTGCGCCATCGAACACATTACCCTCCACGGTGCAGTAGTCGCCGTGGCGAAGAGTGAGCGTACCCAAGCACTCACGGAAGACGTTGCCACGGTAGGTATTGCGGCAAGACTTGTTGGAGATAATCTCCACCTCGCCATTGCACTCATAGAAGTAGTTACCCTCCACCAAGCAGCCGCCATCCTGCATAGAGAAGTGGCTGGTGCCGATACGGATGGTATCCTGCCCGTTCTTTGAGCCACCATCCTCGCCCAGCAGGCTACGTGGGCGGGTAAAGTAGTTATTCCTGATGGTGTGGGCGGGCACAACTCCCTCACGGAACCACACCACCAAAGTGGTGCCCATATTGGCCTTGTCCAACAGCGAGCAGCCCTCCACGGTGTTGCCACTGCCATAGAGCGACACCCACTTGAAATCGGTGGGGTCCATAGGTGCGCCAATGGCCGTTATGGCACAATCTCGGAGGGTGCAGTTGTAGGCCTCCTGCTCGGATGAGGTGCGCATAGCCACAACCTCGCCCTTTATGCCTGCGATATCCTTGAACCAAAGGCCGCTGACTACAATCCACTCGCCACTGAAGCCGAACTTTGAGGCACCCGTGAAGACGGTCTGCCCCTTCTCCTCGGCCACAATGTGGATGGGTGCCTGCTCGGTACCCACGGCGTGAATTTTCACCACTTGGTCCCTCCACTCGCCTGCTTTGAGCACCAGCGTGTCGCCCGGGGCAAGTTGCACATTCTTAATCTCCGCAGCCGAAGCAGCCTCCACTCTGCGTGCCTGGGCGGTGGGCACAAAGCCCACAATCAAACCTGCGGTCAGAGCCACGATTGCAGCAAACTTTTTCATACTCTCTCTTCAAATTAACTCCTCCGTTTGGCGGAGGTCAGTCCCTACATTTGTCTATTTTTTTATCTCACTTTTCCACTTTGGGCCGCACTCACTCTCAACCTTTGCCACCACCGCCGTAACGGAGCCGATTGAGGGGGCTGCGGAGAGGGTTGCCAAACTAACTCCGTTTTGCTTACCCCCATAGATTTTGTTGCCACTCCAAGTGATGGCCGGTGCAGGCGATGTGTAGAGGTAGACTGCATAGTCGCCACCGGAGGTGCAATAGATTGTGTTGTCGGCGATGGTGCTCTCAATCACGGGCATTGTCATCCCATCTTTGCCGCCGTAGTTCACGTGCAACGAGTAGCGACAGCCAACGATGGTGTTATTTCTAACCACTGCACCCTTCACCTGTGCATAGCCGCTCAAGGCGGCATTGGGCTCTCCCCTCACGAGGCAGATGGCGGTCTTGTAGCCACTGCCACGCAGTTTTTCCAAATAGTTGTTCTCCACTCGGTGGCCCTCGCCAATGATGCGCACACCTCCTGTGTTGGAACGGCCCTCGCCCAGAAACCAGTTGCCCCTTACGATGCAATCGTTGCCGTGGCGAAGAGTAAGCACCCCTTCCGAAGCCCTGAAAAGGTTGCCCTCATATGTGTTGCCGCACGACTTGTTGGACACAATCTCCGTCTCGGCATTACACTCGTGGAAAACATTTCCACGCACCACACACTCGGCCCTGCTGAGCGAGTAGTCGCTCGTTCCGATGCGTATGGTCTCTTGTCCGTTGGTCCCATTGTCAATGGAGTAGGGACGCGAAAAGTAGTTACCCTCGATGGTGTGGCGGGGCACAACCCCACTCTCCATCCACACAACCAACAGCGCACCCATATTGCGTTTGTCGGCAAAGTAACAATTCCGTATGGTGTGGTCGCTACCATAGAGCGACACCCATTTGTAGTCTTTTGAGTTTTCGGCTGTGCCGAAACCCGTTATGGCGCACTCGCTCACCACGATGTGGGAGGAGCCGCCGGAGAGCGTGAGAGGTGTTTTTGAGGGGTCTTTCCACCAGAGGTTTTTCACCTCCACATAGCGGCCACCCACCTTGAGTTGGCTGCTACCGGTGAATACCACCTCTCCTCCCCTCTCGCCTGTGAGTACAATCGGCTTTGAGGCTGTTCCCGTGGCCGAAAGGCTTATGCTCACATTGGAGTAGGTACCACTGCGCCAAACGATTGTGTCGCCCGCCACAATGGTGAGTTTTTCCAAATCCTCCACCGAGGCCACCCACTTCACCTTTGCCGAATAGGTCGGCTCGGAGGGCGTGTCGGTCGGATTGGAGGGCGTGGTTGGTGTGTCGGTAGGTGTATCGGGGTCGGTGGGCGTATCGCTCGGCTCCTCGGGTTTGTCCGTTGGCTCCTCGGGCTTGTCCGTTGGCTCCTCGGGCTCCTCGTTGGGCTCGGAGGGTTTTTGGGTATTCTCACTCCCCTCCTCCTTCTGCACCGGCTCGGGAATGACAAAATCGACACCCGTGCAACTGCCCAAAGCGAGCAGTGCCACCAATGCCAATATTGCAAAATCTCTTCTCATTCCCTCTGTGCGCTTTCTTTCCCACTCATTTTATGTGGCAACTCCTGCCCCGAACAAAATCTCGGGGCAGGAGACCACTCAAAACCTCTTTTACATTACCATACCAATCACTAATTCAGAGGTTTAGACCAATATACATCCATAGTAATAGTGGATGTCTTCGGCAGGTTGCTGGCCGAAGTAGGTTCAGGGCTTATCGACTTAACATAGATGAAGCCTGTGTTGCGAACACCACTTGCGGGCAGGCTCTTCAACTGACCATACTCATAGGTTACATACTGTACCAACAGCACCGAACCAACAGTAAAGTTATTGTTGGCAGGATTTTCAAGCACAAACTTGGGAGCACCCGAAGAGGCCCTCTTGTCGGGCAACTCATCGGTGAGCGAGGTGATGTCGTTGGTCTTCACCTTCTGTTCCCAAGCCTGCTCGCTCTCGGAAGCACCACTATAACCCAAGTTGCGATAAGCCACGATAGGTGTACCCAGTATTGACTGACCATCAACCACATCCGTACCATCCTCCTTCTTCATATTCTTCAACTGACTGGTGGAGTTGGTGGGGCAGATGAACGCCATATTACTACCGCTGGTTGCAAAGATGTAAGGTTTAACGGAGTAGTACTGCTCTGCAGTCAGTTTATCCTTCGGAAGAGTATTTGCGGTGGTAACAGTACCTGCATAGGGGTCGCTCCACTCCTCAGCCGAGATAACGCCACCCATATCGGGTACGAAGAAGGCCTTGTCGTGGTTGCTCTTGTCGCCCACGCCCAGAACAACATCTTTCCAGTAGTAGAAGGGATAGACGGTAACCTTGCCGAAGTCCACGGGGTTGCCACCGTTGTAGAGAGCGGTGAGGGCAACCTCTTTGGCTGCGGTGAAGTTCACGCCATCGGGCACGATGAACTGCACCTCGGTGTCGCTACCACCCTCAACGAGTGTGGCTGCCACGCCGTCCACCTCAAAGCCCTCAATGCTGATGAGGTTTTGGCCCTTGACGGTAACCACCTTCTTCAGGTAGAGGCGGTTGTCGGCACCACCATCCTCGGCAGTGAGCGAAGTGAACACAGGTTTGGCAGGACCCACGGGAGTGGTATCCACCTTGTAGTTCTCGGCCAAAGTGTAGGTCTGCACGGGGGTACCCCACTCTGCCACAATGTTTGCGCTCTGCACCACGGGGTCAGCCTGCTCAATGCTGCTGGGAGTTTTGAGCACAAGTTTGGTTGCGCTCTGCTCCACGAGTACCATCTCGTGAGTACCCCAAGTGGTCTTGGTGATAAGGTCGAGGTTTTCGCCACTGAAACTTACCTCATCGCCAATCTTGGCACTCTGGTCGGCACCCTGAGCGGCATCAATGGTTGCCTTGGGGGTCTTCATTGTGAAGGTGCTCTCCTCGCTGGTTACGGCCAAAGTACCACCTGCCCACTCGGCAGCGATAGCGATGGTGCTGTTGCCTGCCTCGTAGGTACCCACGGGAACGACAAACTTCACTGCATCGGCAGCGAGTGTGAGAGCCTCGCCCTCCAACTTCACGCCACCAAAACTTACGGAAGTAATCTGCTCCAAGTTGCGGCCCTTGATGGTAATCTCGGTGCCGATGGTACCCTCTGCGGGAGTGAAGCTACCCACGATAGCGTCAGTTACGGGCACAGTGAGGTAGAAGTTAGCACGATAGATGGTGTCCAACTTGTTGTCGTCAAGGATGTAGAGCATCGAGTAGTGGGGGTTGTCCTGCTGGGCAAAACCCACATCGGGCACCTTGAAGGTCATCTGACGGATGGTCTTCTCCACGATTTCGGCCTCGGTCTTGTTGATGAGCACCTTTGCCACGTGGTCGAGATTTTGGCCCGCTACCACCACCTCATCGCCTACAAATACCCTCTTGGTACCGCTTTCATCGGTCTCGGGGGTAACTGTCTGCACGGCAGCAACGTGGGTAGGATGTTTACCTGCCTCCACCTGCTCGGAAAAATCGTTGTCGGCGCAGGCGACCATTGCTGTAGCCATCAGTGCGGCTACAAATATTGAAATTATTGTCTGTTTTTTCATAACTATCTCTCTCTGCTATTTTGGATTAAAGTTTAGAGTAGTCGTAGTCGTACTTCTGCCAGTAGCAGTTGAAGGTGATGTCGCTCGAAGAGGGTGCAACAGTGTTGTTGTAGAGACGGAAGTTCACCTTGGTGATGTGGATAAAGCCGATACGTTTGATGTTCTCGGCAAAGTTGGAACCCGAAGGCGAACCATTGTGGTTATAGTACATTGCCATAATCACAATATCCTTCTCAATGGTGGTTACATTGGTGCTGTAAGCCGAAGGGATAACATATTCGGGACACCAATCCTTGGTCTGCAAGCCACCACTTGCCGAGGTGATAGCCACACCAGCAACAGAGGTATTTGCAACATCAATGGGGAAATCCTGCTCATTGATAACCTCAATCTTCTTGCCCACAACCTTGTCGATGATAGCCTTCTCATCGGCGTTGGCGGGATTCAGATAGCGATAGCGCAGTACGGGAGTGCCATAGACGTTACCATTAACACCGGGGCAACGATAGTCGTTGGCCGAATTGTTCTCAAAGTAGAAGTTCTTGAGCTGACCGGTGGAGTTGGCAGGACCGTTGATTTGGAGGTGGCCTGCGCTCACACCCGAGAAGAAGAAGTAGGGATTAACCGAGTTGTAGTCTGCCTCGCTAACTGCGGGTTTGTTGGCTGCCGAGCAGGTGTTAGCCAAATTTGCATAACTAACAGGGTCCACCTCGGTACGCCAAGCGGAGTTGTGGTAGACACGGCCGGTCTCGGGCGAGAAGAAGCTTGCCATCTCCTCAACATCACGGCCCTGACCATAGACCTTCATACCCTCCCAATACTTAACCATAGGAACAAAGGCGATGAAGTTCTCTGTCAGAGTCTGGCTCTCGTGGCCATCAAAGTAGTGGATAACAACATTGGTGGTGTTGTCGCCATCCACAAACTCGCCTGCGGGCACCGCAAACTGCAACGATGTCTCGGTGCGGTTGCCGATGACAGCCTCGTGGCCACCAACGGTAATCTTCTCAATCTTGTGGATGTTCTCACCCTCCAACACCACAGCACTACCAACAGCGGTGCGCTCAAAGGTCTTGGTGCTAACCTTGGGCACATACCTCACGATGCCAATCGAAGGAGCCGTGGCGAGGTCGGTAGCGGCCACCTTCTCGCCATCGTTGTAGGTCAAGGTAATTTTGGCCGTTACGTCTTCCACATAGGGGACCTTCACGAGCAACTCGGTATTGTTGCGGGTGCGGATTGTACCTGCGTGGCCCTCGTGGCCCTCGGCAGTGAACAGCACCTCTTGAACTGAATTGAGGTTCTTGCCCGCGATGAGCAACATACCACCCATCTCGGCATCCTTTGCCAAAGCCGAAGCAATCACTTCGGGCACAGCATAGGTGCAAGTGAACACCTCATTGGTGGTGAAATCGCCATATGGGTTCTCCACCTTAATCTTGCCCGAGGTAGCCTCGGCCGACACGGTGAAGGAGAATTGGCTATCCGACACACGCTCATAGAGGGGTACCTCGGTGGTGCCGATATAGACCTTGGTTACGCCATTGAGGTACTTACCGGTTACGGTAATAACATCGCCAGCCGAGCCGGATGTGGGCGCAAAACTCTCCACCTCCGGAGCATTCAGCACAGGCTCCTCAACATAAATCTGTTCGTTACAAGCCAGACCAACAACAGTCATAGCCAGCAACATAGCATATCTAAAAAGTTTGTTTTTCATAGTCGTAGGAGGAAAATTTTAGTAACCAACATTTTGTGCCACATCGGGGTTGATGTCCTTAACCGACTGCGGAATGGGCAGGCGGAGTTGCCAATCCTCAATGGGGTTGATAACATAGGAGTAGGTTGCATAGTAGTCGGCATCCTTCACAGCAAACGAGTCGTTGATGGTCTCGGTGGCGATACCCCAACGCAGCAGGTCGAAGAAGCGGTGGTTCTCAAATGCCAACTCAAGCCTACGCTCGGCACGAACAGCCTCCCTGAAAAGGTACTTCGAGCCAACCTCGGCCAAAGTGAGTACGGGAATACCTGCCCTCTGGCGGGTGATGTTCAGGTAGCCCAAAGCCTTCTCGCTGGGGCCCTGCAACTCGTTGAGCAACTCGGCATAGAGCAGCACCACATCGCCAACACGGATGATGGGCCAATCGCTCTCGCCATCGTAGTTCACCGTCACGGGCGACATAAACTTGTTCACATAGCGGCAAGTACCGGTGTCTACCCACACGCCCGTCTGTGCGTTCCAATAACGCTCCTTCAGGCTCACATCCTTACGCAGGTCGCCCTCGTTGGCGTTGAATGCGTTGATGATGTCGTTGGAGGGGTAGTTGTTGGCGTTGGCATTACCTGCAATCACGTTTGCACCGTTGTTGATGGGAGCAAAGTAGTTGCCGAAGGGCGAGCCGAGGCCCTTATTGCCCGACATATAGCGGCAGGTGAAGATAATCTCATCGTTCATCTCGTTCTCAATGCTGAACACCTTGTCAAAAGGCACCAAGTCGCTACCGCTGGTGGGGTTACCAACCCAGCCGATAACATCCTCAAGCAGGTCGGCAGCAGCGGCATACTTCTCATCGCCCAGCTGGTAGTGGGTCATATAGACCTTTGCCAACAGCGAAGCAGCAGCCACGCGGGTGGCCCTACCGGTCTGGTCCGAAGCATATTTCACAGGCAGAGCCTCCGAAGCCAAGATGGCCTCCAAGTCGCCCTCGATGAGTGCGTAGACATCCTCCACGGGGCTACGCTGCATATAGCGAGCCTCATCGGCACCGGTGGTCTTGGTCACGAGGAACACAGGACCCCACAGGCGCACCAGGTTGAAGTAGAAGTGGGCACGCAGGAATTTGGCCTCGGCCTCAAACTGTGCACGCAGAGCCTCATCGTCAGCCACATTGAGTTTCTCCAACACGAGGTTGCAGCGGGCAATGCCTGCATAGGAGCTATCCCAGTAGCTGTTCACATACTCACTCGCCGAGGGAATGTTGCCTTGGTCGAGATATTCAAGAGCTTTGGTGGTGTTGGATGTGGAGCCGGCACCATAGAGGCGTGTGTTGTCGGTACGCAACTCCGTAACAGCCCACTCATATTGGAGCACGCCCTGCATTGCGTTGTAGCAACCCAGAACGGTCGAATTGAGAGCCGCAGTCGATGTGATGTAGGCATCGGCACTCACCTCGCTCTCGGGATAGCTATCCAGCAAATCCTCGCACGAGCACAGGAGTGTCATTGCGGCCAAAATGGAGATATAGTATTTAATGTTTTTCATCGTTTTGTTGCATCTTTGGGTTAGAAATTAACATCCACACCGAAGGTAACAGTGCTGGTCAGGGGGAATCCACCTCGCTGGTAGCCACTAATCAGAGGCGAAGAGTAGTTGGAAGAGGTGTAGCGAGCCTCGGGGTTGATACCCTTGTAGTCATCGCTCCACCAGTAGAAGAGGTTGTTGCCCGAAGCATACACCCTCAAGCCCCTCAAACCGAGACTCTTGGCCACCTTCTTGGGCAGCGTGTAGCCAAAGGTTACGTTGCGCAAGCAGAAGTAGGAGCCGTCCTGCAAGGGATAGTCGGTCAGCAGCAAGTCGATACCCTTCTTCTGGTAGGGAATCATACCGCTACCGGGGTGGCTCTCGCTCACCCAACGGTCTTTGATGTAGGCCTTGTTCCATTTGTGGGTCTCGTTGTAGTAGACATCACCGTTGAACACCGTGATGCCCTGCACGCCCTGCAAGAGGAACGAAAGGTCGAAATCACCCATCTTGAAGGTGTTGGTCATACCCCAAGTGAAATCGGGATAGGGGTCGCCAAGCACCTGATAGTCATCGGGAGTGATGTTACCATCACCGCTCTTGTCCTCAATCCTCAAACCACCGGGAACGTCCGAAGAATTGTGGGGGTTGGCTGCAATCTCCTCGGTAGAGTTCCACACACCGATGGCCTTGTAGCCGTAGTACTGAATCAGCGGACCGCCAACGATGGCGATGTAGCTCTCGTTACGCTCGCCGTGGCTGATGGCCTGTTTCTCGCCACCATACTCAAGCAGGCGGTTGCGGTTGAGCGAGAGATTGAACGAAGTGTCCCAAGTGAAGTTACGCTGATTGATGTTGCGAGTCTCAAGTAGCACCTCAAGACCTTTGTTGCGCACCTTACCGATGTTGTTCCAGTTGTACTTGAAGCCTGTGAAAGACTGGGTGGGCTGCTCCAAAAGCAGTGCACGGGTGGTCGAGTAGTAGGCATCCACGCTCAGGCTGATGCGGTTGTCGAACACGCTAACATCCAAACCCACGTTGTACTCGTCGGTCTGCTCCCAAGTTACCAGCGGGTTAGCCAGGGTGGCCTTGGTGATGGCCGAGCCCGAAGAGAGCGAGCCATTGCCGGTGCCGAGGATGTAGTTGGCCTGCGACATCATATTTTGGGTTGCATTGTAGTCGATGTCGTTGTTACCGGTAACACCATAACTACCACGCAACTTCAGGTTCGAGAGCCACCAAACGGTCTTGAGGAACTCCTCCTCCGAAGCCCTCCAACCGAGCGAAATCGAGGGGAACCAAGCGTTGCGGTGGCCGCGAGTGAAGAGCGAGCTGCGGTCCAAACGGGTCGAAACCGATGCGAGGTAGCGCTCATCGTAGTTCCAAGTTACACGACCAAGGAACGACGAAAGGAGGCGTTTGGGATATTTGAAGGTACCGGTGCCGTCAATATCAAACATTGTGGCGGCATTCAGCGTGTGGATGTCATCGGTGGCAAAGCCCGAGCCGAGCATATCCACATTGTCCACACGGGTGCTCTGGAGGGTGTAGCCTGCCAGCACGTCAAACGAGTGTGCACCTGCCTTGAAGGCATAGTTCAGGGTGTTCTCGGTCAGCAGGTCCATATAGAGCGAGTTGCCATAGTAGCCGGTGGCATCGATGTTGTCCTTCACAGCATCCTTATTATAATAGTAGTAGGAAGGAGCAAAGCGCACGTTGTAGCCATTGGAGGTCTTGAACACGAGGTTCTTCAGAATCTCATACTGGAAGTAGAAACTACCCACGCTCTGGAACGACTCCCTCGAGCGGAAGGTGTTCTCCATAACCTTGCGGGGGTTGTTGTTGGCCGAGCTGAAGGGGCTTGATTTGTCCCAAGTGGGGTTACCCATCTCGTCCGGAGCACCCGTGGGGCTCTGCACATTAAGGAAGTGGCTACCACGAGCATAGCCGCTATAACCGGTCAGTGCGGTGGACCACTCGTTGTGGTACAGAGGCAGGAACGAAGGGGTACGATAGAAATCAATGTAGTTGCTGTAGGGGCGTGTTGCGTAGGTGTAGGTCAGCGACACGTTGGTACCGAACTCTGCGCGAGCCGAGAGTTTGGTGTTGAGTTTCGAGCGGAAGTTGAACTTCTGCACCTCATTCTGCAACATAATACCTTGGTCTGACGAGAGCGAAGCCGAAGTGTAGTAGCGCATCTGGTCCTTACCACCCGAAATGTTGAACTGGATGTTGCTGGTCTTTGCGGGGTTACGCAGAGCCAAGTGCTGCCAATCGGTGTAGCCCATATTCTCCTCCAACCAAGCAGCCGAGCGAATCTGTGCCGTTACGGCAGGACCGCCAACACTCTCCTCCCACTGGGCGAGTTGGAGTGCTTCGTCCGAGTTGAGCAGGCTGTGGAGCTGGTAGGCATACTTGAAGCCGCTGAAAGCCTTGACGGTGTAGCGAGGAGCGTTTGCAGCGCCCTCTTTGGTGGTAATCAGAATCACACCATTTGCAGCCCTCGAACCGTAGATGGCAGCCGAAGCAGCATCTTTCAGCACCTCAATACTCTTGATATCCGACTGGTTAATCATCGAAAGACCGTCGGCCACGGGGTAGCCGTCAATCACAACCAGAGGGCTCGAACTTGCACTGATGGAGCCGATACCACGCACACGAATCTGCGGAGCTACACCAATCTCGGAGGTGTTGTTGTTGATGGTAACACCGGGGAGTTGTCCCTGCAATGCGGTGGTAACATCGGTGGTGGGGGTGTCGATAAACCTATCGCCCTCCACGCGAGAGATTGAACCGGTCAGGTGCGACTTCTGTTGCACACCATAACCAATCACCACAACCTCATCCGCAACAACCACGTCCGCATCCATTGCAACATCGATGGTCGAGCGACCCTCAATGGGAATAACCACGGTCTTGTAGCCGATGTAGGAGAAGTTCAAACTGGCCGAACTGTTGGCCTTGATGGAGTAGGAGCCGTCGACACCGGTGATGACACCATTGAGCTCATCGCCTTCGACAACTACCGAAACTCCAATGAGTGGCTCACCTCCTCCGGTAACCACACCTTTGATGGTCTTCTGTTGTGCAAAAACGCCAACAGACACCAAAAGCGAAATTACGAGAAATAGAGCCTTAGTCAGAGTAGTTTTTCTCATAAGTTTATAAATTTGGTTAGTAAAGTAATTTGCTCTCAACGCGCACGTGGGGCACATCTTTCCCAAGATTGCCCTAAAATTGGTCTACCACTTTGGTTAGCCAGATTGGTAAACCAATTTCTAAAGGCAAAAATAGGAATAATTTGGAGAGTTCCAAACTTTTTTACAACTTTTTATTTCGTGCTGAAAAACAAAGACTTATGGCTGCATTTGGCCCAAAAATGCAAAAAAATAATTGGTTGAAAATTGGTCCTATTTCTGGTGCTTATGTGCTATTTTTCCTCCGCAAAGTTGGACCAAACACCTCTTCTTTGGGCACAAAAAAGCAGGTGGTGCGCACCAATTTTTCGTGTGCGCACCACCTCTTTTTCTGGGGTAACTCCTACCCTATTTTCATAGCGGTCTTATGGACACTCTCCACTTATCCACTCTACTTAACCCTCAAGCGTTGGCCGGGGCGGATGGGGGAACTGCTCTTTATTCCGTTGAGTCGGCAGATGTTCCCCACAGTGGTGCCATACTTGGAGGCGATTTTGTAGAGATTATCACCCGATTTCACCTTATAGTATATGGCGTCATTTACCGTCGGGCGAGGTTTGGCGGCTGCCTTCTCGAGGTTGCTCACAATCTCCTCGCTGGTCAGTGGCGCGCCATTCTTGTCGGTGAAAATACCCTCCATATCGTCATCCTCCTCCAGAGCCTCGGTGAGTTTTGACGACACATTGAAATAGCCCCTTTCGAGCACAAATGTGTGGTATTTGAGGTCGCCCGTGGAGAAGTCGATGATGCGCTCGGGGTCGAACGTCAGGTCGGCATAGCGCACCTCAAAGTGGAGGTGTGGGCCACGACTACGGCCTGTGTTGCCACCATAGCCAATCACCTGGCCTGCAACCACATAGTCATTCACAGCCACATTCAGTTTGCACAAGTGGCCATAGTAGGTTTCCAATCCGTTGGGGTGGCGCAGGATGACCAAGTAGCCATAGCCACCGGAGTTGTAGCGGGCATACCTCACCTTGCCCTCAAAGGTGGCATAGATGGGCTCACCAACGGGCAGGCCGATGTCGATACCCTTGTGCATTCCCCTACCCCTTGGGCCATAGCGCGAAGATACCCTGCCGAGCACGGGCGGGTGGTAGTCGCCGAGGTTGTCGATGAGCTTTATCTCCATAGTCTCGGGCACATCGCTCAGGTGCACATCCCGATAGGCGAACACTCCACTTGTAACCCAGTGGTCCTGAAAGACTTTCTGATTGGCCCTTGCGGAGTAGTCGGTCAGAAGATAACGCCACGTGTTGTTGGTGTAGGTGATAATTTTCACTCCCGGGCGGTCGGTGGGTAGCGTATCCAGCGGCACCTGCGGAAGGTCCTCCACGTTGTAGGTCTTACGCTGGGCCGCCACCTCTCCACAAAGCAGCAACACAGCGACCAAAAGTCCACATCTACTCAACACGCTCAGGCTCTTCATCTTGTTCTACTTTTTTTTCCTCCTACTCCTCGTTTTCAACATAGAGTGCCGCCTGGCACAGTTGCTCATAAAAGTCCTCTCCAAAGGCCCTCACGATGGGCTCCCTGAGGGCTCGGTAGAGTTTCACACCGTTCTTCTTGCCACACTCAAAGGCGCACTTGCAGATGTTCCAGCGGTGCAGGTTGAGTCCATAGTCGCCCGTGGAAAAACGCTTCACACGGATGGGATAGAGGTGGCACGAAATGGGCTTAAGGAACGTGGTCTTACCCTCCCTATAGGCCCTCTCAATGGCGCAGAAAGTGATGCCGTTCTCCTTGAAAGCGTAGGCGCACTGGGCACCATCCACAAGGGGCGTGGTGTAGTCGCCATCCACGTCCACAACCATAAAGCCCTGGCGTTCAATTTCCTCCACTCCCTCGGGAGTCATATAGGGTTTGTAGTTCTCCCACTCCTGCTCCAGCAAATCGACCTCCTCAATGTCGAGCGGTGCGCCCGAGTCGCCCTCAACGCAGCACTCGCCCTTGCACACCGACAAGTCGCAGCAGAACTCCTCGGTGAGCAGGTCGGTGGCAATGATTTTGCCGTCAATCTCAATCATCGACTGCCTCATAGGTATCTTCAATTACTGCGGTGAGTGCCTCGGTCATAGAGATTCCTGCCTCACGCAACTGTTTTGGTACAATGCTGCCACCACTCATTCCGGGGATGGTGTTAATCTCAATAAGGTAGGGCTCGCCCTCGGGGGTTACGATGAAATCTACCCTCGCAAGTCCACGGCAACGGCAAGCCTTGTAGGCCGCCAGAGTCATCTCGTGGAGCCTATCGGCCAACTCCGCAGGGATGTCGGCCGGAGTAATCTCATCGCTCATACCGGCGGTGTACTTGGCCTCGTAGTCGAAAAACTCGTTCTTGGCCACCACCTCCGTAATGGGCAGCAACCACTCCTTGTCGGCCGTAACCAACACTCCGCAGGCCATCTCCCTACCCGCAACAAACTCCTCAACGAGCACCTCGCTGCTCTCCTCAAAGGCTTTGAAGATGGCTTCGGGTAGTTCCTCCACCCTCTTCACCTTCGTTACGCCACAACTACTACCGCTGGCATTGGGTTTCACAAACAGCGGCAGGCCCAATTCGGCCACAATAGCCTCGGGAGCAATCCAATCGTCCTCCCTCAAGAGTATGTCCTTGGCCAGCCCCACGCCTGTGTGGGCCACAGCCCTCTTGGTGGTAATCTTGTCAAAGGTAATCACACTCGACACCATATCGCACGAGGAGAAGGGCACGCCCATCATCTCCAAATAGCCCTGCAAGTGTCCATCCTCGCCGGGGGTGCCGTGAATCATAATGTAGGCATAGTCGAAGAGCGTCTTGGTCCCCTCCACGGTGAGCGAAAAGTCGTTCAAATCGACGCCATATTCAACCCCCTCGACCGTGCGGTAGGTGAACTTGCGTCCACACACATCCACCAGCCACACATTGTATTTCTGCGCATCAAAAGCGGCAGCCACTTGTGCAGCACTCTGCAAGGCAATCTCCCTCTCCGAGGAGTTGCCACCCGCCAGCAGTGCCACATTCAATTTTTTCAACATCTTATCTCTTTATGGATTATAGTAATCTTTGTGTCGGAATGCCAAAATATCCTCAATCATAGTGAGCCATTGGGCGGCCTCCTCGCACCCCGCATCAAGCCTCTGGGCCTGCTCAAAGTGGTTGATAGCCTCACCAAAGGCCCCACGGGCATAGGCCTCCTTGCCTGCCCTTACACACTCCTTAACGCTCCTCGCCCCGTAGAGATTGTGCTCCACCACCAACTCGGCCACCACCGCAGGCACAAGGCCCCGCCACTGCTCATCTTCGGCAGCTATCATTTGGCGTATTTGGGTGGAAGAGTGGGTCATCATCGGAGCCCCCGAGAGCATTTTGAATGGTGCCCCGAAATTTTCGTGTTCACCACGGGGGTAGATGTAAATATCGTTCTCACTCACAAGCCTTTGGGCCTCTTTCCAAGTGTGTATCGTGGCGGCTACATCGCCCCCACCGAGCAGTGCAAACTCCTTGTCGGGAAATTGTCGGCGCAGGTGGTCCAAGGTGTCAATCGTGTAGGAAGGTCGGGGCAGCCCGAACTCCACGTCGCACACCTCCAAACCCTCAACGCTCTCCACCGCCCTACGGGCCATCTCCAACCTCAACTGTTCCTCCGCAAGGTCGCTCTGCTGCTTGTGTGGATTTTGGGGCGACACCACCAGCCACACCTCATCCGCAAGTCCCTCACGCAGCACATACTCTGCCACCTCAAGGTGCCCATTGTGGATGGGATTGAACGAGCCAAAATAGAGGAAAGTCTTCATAAGTGCAGGTTAGGCGATGAACTCTTCTACCGCTTTGCGCACCTGCGCCACGGCTTCATCCAGATTGTCATTAACCACCGTTACGTCAAACCTCGGAGCGTAGCCCAACTCCTCGTCGGCCTTTGCCACACGTTGGGCAATCTTCTCGGGCGAATCGGTGGCCCTACCCTCCAACCTACGGCGCAACTCCTCAACCGAAGGGGGCATAATGAAAATTGAGAGTGCCTTGTCGCCAAAAATCTCCTTCAGCCTCACTCCACCCTTCACATCCACGTCAAACAGAATGGTGTGCTCCTTGGCCCAAATGCGCTCCAACTCGCTACGCAAAGTGCCATATTTGGTGCCCGCATAGACCTCCTCCCACTCCACAAAACTATCCTCCGCAACAAGGCGGTCGAACTCCTCGGTGGAGAGGAAATAGTAGTCTTTGCCGTGTTGTTCGGCCCCGCGAGGAGCCCTCGAAGTGGCCGATACGGAAAACTCCAGCCCCTCAATCTCCTCCATCAAGCGGCGCACAATGGTCGTCTTGCCGGAGCCGGAGGGGGCCGAGAATATAATCAGTTTACCCATAGGTGTCAAGTGTCTGTGTGTGTGCTACAAAATATTGAGTACCTGCTCCTTAATCTTCTCCAACTCGTCTTTCATCTTCACCACCAAAATCTGCATCTCGGAGTCGTTGGACTTGGAGCCCATAGTGTTAATCTCACGGCCCATCTCCTGCGCCACAAAGCCGAGCTTGCGGCCCACACTCTCCTCCTCGGTGGCCACCGCACGGAAGTAGGCACAGTGCTTGTCCAAGCGTACCTTCTCCTCGGTGATGTCGAGTTTCTCGAGGTAGTATATCATCTCCTGCTCCAAGCGGGCTGCATCGTAGGCAACACCAACCTGGGCGAATTGGTCGAGAATACGTTTTTTGATGGTCTCGGTGCGGGCCTGTTCGTAGGGCTCAACAGCCTTACGGTAGCCCTCAATCATCTCCACCCTATGCAGCAGGTCGGCAATGAGAATTTGTCCCTCGTGCTGGCGGAATTCGTTGTGCTGCCTCAATGCCTCGTCTACGGCCTGCAACAGAGCAGCCTTCTCCTCCTCGCCCACGGTGTCCACCTCTGTGGCAACCACATCGGGCATACGCATCACCGCAGCGAGCACCTGCGACTGCACCTCGCTACCGAAGCCCAAACCCGAAGCCGCAGCCAAACCCATAAGTTGCTCCGAGTAGGCCTTGAAGAGTGGCTCGTTGATGGCCACCGAAGCCTCCTTGCCCGAGGTGTTCTCAACGGTTACAAACAAATCTACCTTACCACGCTGGAGTTCTTTGGCAACCTTGTTGCGCACCTCATACTCAAACTGGCGATAGCGGGCAGGCATCTTGACCGACAAGTCGAGTTGCTTACCATTGAGTGAGCGTGTTTCCACCGTGATTTTGCGTTCTGCTGTGGTGATTTCGGCCTTACCGAAACCGGTCATTGACTTAATCATTTTTCTTCGTTTGTTTCAATCTACAAAGATAACGCATTTTTCTTTATGTTGAAAATTAAAATAGAAAAGAGAGGGGTGTTGTAATTTTATTAGAAATTATTTATATTTGCGAATGAAACGTTACGATTTGTAACCAATAGCGAATACAAAGCATAAAACAACAACCTAATAACTACACAAAAACTATGAAACACAATTTTAACGCAGGTCCCTCCATTCTGCCCCAAGAGGTTTTGGAGAAAGCAGCACAGGCTGTTTTGGATTTCAACGGCAGCGGCCTTTCGCTCCTCTCCATCTCGCACCGCACCAAAGAGTTTGATGCTGTGATGGACGAGGCCAAGGCTCTCTTCCGCGAGTTGCTGGAGATTCCCGACAACTACCAAATCTACTTCGTGGGCGGTGGCGCAAGCACCCAATTCTTCCACGTGCCCTACAACTTCCTCGGCACCAAAGCCGCCTATGTGAACACCGGCGTGTGGACCAAGAAGGCTATCAAAGAGGCTAAACTCTTTGGCGAGGTGGAGGTGATTGCAAGTGGCGAGGAGAGCGGTTTCTCGGCAATTCCCAAGGGATACACCATCCCCACCGATTGCGACTATCTCTACACCTGTATGAACAACACCATCTACGGTACAGAGAACCACACCGACATCGACTCCCCCATTCCCCACATCTGCGATATGAGTTCCGACATCTTGAGCCACCCCGTGGACGTGTCGAAATATGCCATCATCTATGGTGGTGCACAGAAGAACCTCGCCCCCGCAGGCGTTACCTTCGTGATTATCCGCGATGATATGGTGGAAAAACTCGTGCGTCCCGTGCCAAGTATGGTCAATCCCAAGAGCCACATCGACAACAACTCGATGTTCAACACTCCCCCCGTGTTCCCCATCTACGTGCTGATGGAGACCCTGCGCTGGATGAAGAGCATTGGCGGTATGAAGGAGATGTATCGCCGCAACTGCGAGAAGGCCGAAATGCTCTATGCCGAGATTGACCGCAACAAACTCTTCCGTGGTACCGCCGCAGTGGAGGACCGCTCGAGGATGAACATCTGCTTTGTGATGCAGCCCGAGTATGAGGCTCTGGCAGGCGAGTTCCTGGAGTTTGCCAAGGAGAGGGGTATGGTCGGCATCAAGGGCCACCGCTTGGTTGGCGGCTTCCGCGCAAGTTGCTACAACGCTCTGCCCATTGAGAGCGTGAAGGCACTCGTGGAGTGTATGCAGGAGTTTGAGAGGCTCCACGCATAGCCCACGCGCCCGACACCTAACAAAGAAACACCTATAACCTAAAACACACTACAAACGTAGAAGTCCGCAACCCCAATGGCCGTCATTGTACCATACACCTATGAGCACAAGCGCGAGAGGGCTGTGGACTTCTATGGCCTAATAGAACCTATGAAAATTTTAGTTGCAACCGAAAAACCCTTTGCAAAAGCAGCCGTAGAGGCCATTGCGAAGGTGGTAGAGGAGGCAGGCTACGAGCTTGCCCTGCTGGAAAAATATACCGACAAGAGCCAACTGCTGGAGGCAGTGGCAGATGCCGATGCACTCATCGTGCGTAGCGACAAGGTTACCGCCGAGGTAATTGCTGCCGCACCCAACCTCAAAATCGTTGTGAGGGCCGGAGCCGGCTACGACAACGTGGACTGCGTGGCAGCCACCGAGAGGGGTATCGTGGTGATGAACACCCCCGGGCAGAACGCCAACGCTGTGGCAGAGTTGGCTTTGGGCTTGATGATTTATATGTCGCGAGGCACCTTCAAACCCGGCACAGGCAGGGAGATTAGCGGCAAAAAACTCGGCATCCACGGCTATGGAGCCATCGGTCAGATTGTCGGCCGCTATGGCAAGGCTCTCGGTATGGAGGTCTACGCCTTGTCGCCCTCGATTACCGACTTGAGCATCTTTGAGAACAATGGTGTCAGGCGTGTGGAGAGCGCAGAGGAACTCTACAAGACCTGCGACTACATCTCGCTGCACATTCCCGCAACGGAGAAATACAAGAAATTTGTGGACCGCCACCTCTTGGAGAGCCTGCCAAAGGGTGCCATCGTCGTGAACACCGCCCGCAAGGAGGTTGTAAACGAGGAGGACCTGCTGGCCGTACTCGGCGAGAGGGAGGACCTCAAATATGCCACCGACATCGCAGCAGCGTGTCAGGCCG
This sequence comes from Tidjanibacter sp., assembly GCA_017503465.1. Lineage (GTDB taxonomy): Bacteria > Bacteroidota > Bacteroidia > Bacteroidales > Rikenellaceae > Tidjanibacter. The sequence continues at coordinate 35,610 of JAFVSY010000066.1, forward strand.
AATTGAACGAGCGATTTGGCAACAGGGTCTTTGCAACCCCCAAGAAGCAGGGTGCAGAGACCGCCGAGGCCAACTACAATGCCGCCAAAGCGGCCGCCTCACAGATTGTCGATTTCTTCAAGACCGGCAACCGTAAGTATCAGGTGAACAAGTAGTCTAATGGAGCTGATACTATGGTTAAGATTAAGGCATTTTGCGGAGTACGTCCTCCGCAGGAGTTTGCGCACGAGGTGGCCTCACGCCCCTATGACGTGCTGAACTCCATCGAAGCCAAAGCCGAGGCTGGCGAAAAGAGTCTGTTGCACATCATCAAGCCCGAGATTGACTTCGAGCCGATGATTGACGAGCACGACGAGGCTGTCTATGGCAAGGCTGTAGAGAACTACAAGGAGTGGAAACACAAAGGGTGGCTCAAGCAGGAGTCCGAGGAGTGTTACTACATATATGCCCAAACGATGAACGGCAAGAGGCAATATGGTCTGGTGGCCTGCTGCCACTTTGAGGACTACGTGGAGGGGCACATCAAGAAGCACGAACTCACAAGGGCCGACAAGGAGGAGGACCGAATGAAACACGTGAATGCCCAGAGCGCAAACCTCGAGCCCGTGTTTTTCGCCTACCCCCAGAGGGAGGATATGAACGCCATCGTGGAGCGCATCGTGGCGGGCAAGCCGGAGTATGACTTTGTGAGCGAGGATGGCGTGGAACACACCCTGTGGGTGATAGACAGCAAAGAGGATATTGCACAGATTACCAATATCTTTGAGCAAATCCCCGCCCTCTATGTGGCCGACGGGCACCACCGCACAGCCGCAGCCGCAAGGGTTGGTCAGGAGCGTATGAAAGCCAATCCGGCCCACACGGGCAAGGAGGAGTATTGCTGGTTCCTGGCAGTGATTTTCCCCGGCGAGCAACTCAATATCATCGACTACAACCGCCTGGTGAAGGACCTCAATGGTTTGAGTAAGGAGGAGTTCATAGCCGCCGTGGAGGAGAATTTCGAGGTGCAAGAGGTGGGCAAGGATATTTACAAACCCAACGCTCTGCACAACTTCGGAATGTACTTGGAGGGCAAGTGGTACTCACTCACCGCCAAGGCGGGCACCTACGACGACGAGGACCCCATCGGAGTGTTGGATGTTACGGTGCTTTCCAACCTTGTGTTGGACAAGGTGTTGGGCATCAAGGACCTGCGCAGGGACAAGCGCATCGACTTTGTGGGCGGTATACGTGGTCTGGGCGAGTTGCAGAGGAGAGTGGACAGCGGCGAGATGAAGGTTGCCTTTGCGCTCTATCCCGTGTCGATGCAGCAGATTATCGACATCGCCGACAGCGGCAACATTATGCCCCCTAAGACCACTTGGTTTGAGCCCAAGTTGCGTAGCGGCGTGGTAATCCACGAGTTTTAGGACCACCGCCACGATGCAAAATGGAGTAACAAGGAAGAGAGAAGATACCTATATATAAATAATTAACACTAACTGAAAGTATGGCAAAAATCAAGGGAACAATCGTTGTAGACACCGAGCGCTGCAAAGGCTGCGAGGTGTGTGTTGCCTCGTGCCCGTGCGACGTGTTGGCACTCGCACCCGCAGTGAACGGCAAGGGCTACCACTACGCACAAATGGCAAATCCCGACAACTGCACCGGCTGTGCAAGTTGTGCTATTATTTGCCCCGACACTTGTATCACTGTTTACAGACAAAAATTTGAGTAGGTGCTATGGGAGAGATTAAACTGATGAAAGGCAACGAGGTTATTGCAGAGGCTGCAATCCGTTGCGGAGCCGATGGCTACTTCGGCTACCCCATCACCCCCCAAAGTGAGGTGATGGAGACACTTATGGAGCGCAAGCCCTGGGAAACCACAGGTATGGTGGTTGTGCAGGCCGAGAGCGAAGTGTCGTCAATCAATATGGTCTATGGTGGTGCTGCCTGTGGCAAGAGGGTTATGACCTCGTCGTCCAGCCCCGGTATCAGCCTTATGTGTGAGGGACTCACCTATCTGGCAGGTGCCGAGCTCCCGTGCGTGGTGGTGAACGTAACCAGGGGTGGCCCAGGTCTGGGTACCATTCAGCCCGCACAGAGCGACTACTATCAGGCCGTCAAGGGCGGCGGACACGGCGACTACAAGATTATCGTGCTCGCACCCGCATCGGTGCAGGAGATGCACGACTTTGTGTTCGATGCATTCGACCTGGCATTCAAATATCGCAACCCCGTGATGATTCTCTCCGATGGTGTCATCGGTCAGATGATGGAGAAGGTTGAACTTGCCGAGCAGAGGCCCAGGTGGACCGATGAGGAAATCAAGCAGATGCACGACAGTTGGGCTTGCACCGGCAAGAGCGCAGGCCGAAATGGCAACATCGTAACCTCGTTGGAGTTGGACCCCTACCGTCAGGAGCAGTTCAACTACAAGATTTTTGAGAAATATGCTCGCTGCGAGGCCGAGGAGGTGCGCTATGAGGAGTATATGTGTGAGGATGCCGACTACCTGTTGGTGGCCTTTGGCTCGTCGGCACGCATCTGCAAGAAAACCATTGAGATAGCACGCGAGCAGGGCTACAAGGTGGGCCTCATTCGCCCCATCACCCTCTGGCCCTTCCCCAGCAAGAAAATCAAAGAGGTGACCGTGCAGACCAAGGGTGTGCTGGTGGCCGAACTCAATATGGGCCAGATGGTCGATGACGTGAGGTTGGCAGTCAATGGCGCAGTACCCGTGGAGCACTATGGTCGCACCGGTGGTGCCGTCTACTCGCCCGAGGAGGTCTTTGAGGCCCTGAAAACCAAAATCATTAACAAGTAAATAGAGGAGGATATAACTATGGCAGAATATATCGTTGAGAAGACCAAAGAGAATCTGGTCTATTCCAAGACTCCCGTTTTGACCGACAATGTGATGCACTACTGCCCCGGCTGTAGCCACGGTACCATCCACAAACTCATCGCCGAGGTTATTGAGGAGATGGGTGTGCAGGACAAGGCCATTGGCGTGTCGCCCGTGGGTTGCTCGGTGTTTGCATACAACTACCTCGACATCGACTGGGTGCAGGCCGCCCACGGTAGGGCTGCCGCTGTGGCTACCGCTGCCCACAGGCTCTATCCCGACAAACTCGTCTTCACCTATCAGGGCGATGGCGACTTGGCGGCTATCGGTACGGCCGAGAGTATCCACGTCTGCAACCGTGGCGAGAGCATTGCGGTGTTCTACATCAACAACGCAATCTATGGTATGACCGGTGGTCAGATGGCCCCCACTACCCTGCTCGGTATGAAGACCGCAACCTGCCCCTATGGTCGCGACCCGCAGTTGCACGGCTATCCCTACAAGGTGGCCGACTTCGTGTGCCAACTCCCCGGCGTGTGCTACGTAACCCGCCAGAGCGTTCACACCCCCGCCAATGTGCGCAAGGCCAAAAAGGCCATCCGCAAGGCTTTTGAGAACGCACTCGCAGGCAAGGGCCTTTCGTTTGTGGAGTTTGTGGCCACCTGCAACAGCGGTTGGAAGATGACTCCCGTGCAGGCCAACAAGTGGATGGAGGAGAATATGTTGCCCGCCTACCCGCTGGGCGACATCAAAAATGAGTAAATTAACCCTAAATCAACAGACAAAATAGAGATGAAAGAAGAATTGATTATCGCAGGTTTCGGAGGACAGGGTGTTCTCTCGACCGGTAAAATTTTGGCCTATTCGGGTATGTTGCAGGGTTATGAGGTGAGTTGGTTGCCAAGTTATGGCCCCGAGATGCGTGGCGGTACTGCCAACGTTACGGTGGTGGTGAGCGACAAGCCCGTGAGTTCGCCCATCGTGCAGGTCTACGACACGGCTATCATTCTCAACCAGCAGAGTATGGATAAGTTTGAGGGCAGCGTGCGCCCTGGTGGTACGCTCATCTACGATACCAATGGTATCACCCACCACCCCACTCGCACCGACATCAACATCTACACCATCAACGCCACCGAAGAGTGTGCCAAGATGGGTAATGCCCGCTTGTTCAACACGATGATTTTGGGCGGCTACCTGAAGGTGTGCCCCATTGTTACGATGGACTACGTGAAGGTTGGTCTGAAAAAATCGCTTCCGGAGCGTGCTTGGAAGACTCTGCCCGACAACGAGAAGGCCATTGAGCACGGTGGCGAAATCATCCAACTTGTGCGCAAAGCCGAGTAGGTTCTTTGTGGGCTCACGAGGCCACAAAAACCAAACAACGAAATCTCCGTACATATAGCACGATTGTTATCTGAACTCTTAAAACTTCACGGAGAAGGGGCGCAACCC
>JAFVSY010000008.1 GCA_017503465.1 Tidjanibacter sp.
CAAAATTATACGATAGGAACAAAAAAGAGCGAGGGAGCACTGCTGCTCCCTCGCTCTTTTCTCTACAAAAACTCTACAATCGCTCCACGGCTGCACAGAGTCTTTCGAAAATCTCCTCCACCGTGCCCACTCCGTCAATGGCAACGAATTTGCCCTGCTCGGAGTAGTAGTTCTCCACAATTTCTGTCTGCTCCTTGTAGATGCGGATGCGGTTGCCGATGACCTGCTCGTTTGCATCGTCTGCACGGCCGCTGACCTCGCCACGAAGCAGCAATCTTTTGATGAGTTCCTCGTCCGGAACACGCAGCGAAAGCATCACATCGACCTTCTGTCCGCTCTCTGCCAACATCACGTCAAATTGCTCAGCCTGATAGGTGTTGCGAGGAAAACCGTCAAAAATGTTACTCGCTCCGGAGTTGTGTTTTGCGATGTAATCTTTGACAATCTCGATGACCAACGAATCGGGTGCAAACTCCCCACAAGCGATGTGCTCTTCAACCTGTTTACCGGCGGGCGTTTGAGCCTTAATTTCGTTGCGAATAACCTGACCTGTTGAAATGTGATTGAAGCCGTAGCGTTCAACCAACTTCTCGGCCTGAGTGCCCTTTCCTGCACCCGGAGGGCCGAATAAAACTATGTTTTTCATTAACGCCGAAATAAATTTTCGAGTGCAAATATACAAAAATATGCCAAATGTGGTCATCCAACCTTAAAAATATTTTACTATCTTTGTCCCAAATTGGCTTTTTTCAAATGAAACAACTCACACAAATAGCAACTTTGGGCCACTTTGGCCTCATCGAAAGACTTACTTCGCCCTTCAAGAACACCAACCCGACGACCACTTTCGGAGTGGGGGATGACGCTGCGGTGATTGATGCGGGCGACCACTACCTGCTCCTCTCCACCGAACTCCTCCTGGAGGGCGTTCACTTCGACCTGACCTATTTCCCCCTAAAATACCTCGGCTACAAGGCTGCCGTGGCGGGGTGTAGTGACATTGTGGCGATGAACGGTAGGCCCAAACAGATTACCGTTTCCATTGGCGTGTCGGCCAAGTTTGCGGTGGAGCACCTTGAAGAATTATATGCGGGCGTGCGCAATGCGTGCGAAGAGTGGGGTGTGGACCTCGTGGGTGGCGACACCACCGCCTCCGTCAATGGCCTTGCCATAGGCATCACGGCTGTGGGCGAGGTTGCAAAGGATAGGCTCGTTCGTCGCAGCGGAGCCAAGGAGAACGACTTGGTGTGCATCACGGGCGACCTCGGAGCCGCCTATATGGGCCTTCATCTGCTTGAGAGGGAGAAGATTGCCTTTGCGGGCCACGATAACCCCCAACCCGACTTCAATGGGCGCGAGTACATCCTGCGCCGCTGGCTGAAGCCCGATTTGAGGGCCGACATTGTGGATGCGCTTGCGGCCGAGGGTATTGTGCCAACCTCGATGATTGACCTCACGGATGGCCTTGCCTCGGATGCGTTGCAACTCTGCAAGAGTTCGGGCGTGGGCGTAAGGCTCTACCTGGAGCGTATTCCTATCGCTGCCGAAACGAGGGCTATGGCCGAGGAACTCAACGCCGACCCGATTGTGGCGGTGCTCAATGGTGGCGAGGACTACGAACTGATGTTCACCGTTCCGTTGGAGATGAGGGATAAGGTGCTGCACTTTGGTGGCGTGGATGTTATAGGCCACGTTACGAAAGCGGGTGCGGTGCTGGTAACCCCCGATGGCGGCGAACTGCCCCTCACAGCCCCCGGCTTTGAAGGAAATTAGGAATTTATTTTTAGACGTTATAAAAGTAGAGAGCACAGAATAGTATACTACTACTGCCTGCGTATTGGCATAAATGCGTTTTTGGGGATGAAAAAGGGAGAAAAAGTAAAAATTTTCAATTCTCAATTTTCAATTCTCAATTTTATTCGTATCTTTGCGCCCGCATTTGGTATGCGAAAAACAACAATTAACTAATTAACAAAACATTATGAACAATTACGAAACCGTTTTCATTGCTACCCCCGTGTTGTCGGAGGTTCAGCTTGAGGAGCTGTTTGGCAAATTCCAAGGTGTTATCACCGAGAACGGCGGTCAAATCGTAAATGCAGAGGCTTGGGGTTTGAAAAAACTCGCTTATGCTATCCAGAAGAAGACCACCGGCTACTATTTCCTTATCGAGTTCACCGGCGAGGGCAGCCTCATCGAGACACTCGAGAAGCAGTATCGTCGTGATGAGCGCGTGATTCGCTTCCTTTCGTTCCGTCAGGACAAGGACGCAGTTGCGTACAGCATCAAACGCCGCAACAAACTTGCCGGCAAAGTAACCACCGAGGAGGCTCCCGCAGCAGCCGAGGCAGAAGTTGAACCCGTAGCAGTAGAGGAGGCATAAACTATGGCAGCACCTGTAAAGAACGATAGCGAAATCCGCTACCTGAATCCCGTCGCAGTAGACGTTAAGAAGAAAAAATATTGCCGTTTCAAAAAGAGCGGTATCAAGTACATCGACTATAAGGATGGCGAGTTCTTGAAAAAGTTCCTCAACGAGCAGGGTAAGATTCTTCCCCGTCGTTTGACCGGTACTTCGCAGAAATACCAGAAGAAAGTGGCTCAGGCTGTTAAGCGTGCACGTCACCTTGCAATCCTGCCCTTTGTAACCGATTTGATGAAATAATTAGAGAAGGAGGACAACACTATGCAGGTAATTCTTATTAAAGACGTTGAGAAATTGGGTTACGCTAACGACATCGTAGACGTAAAACCCGGCTATGCAAACAACTACCTTCTTCCCCAGGGCTACGCAAAGGTAGCAACCGAGTCGGCAAAGAAAGTATTGGCAGAGAACCTTCGCCAGAGGGCTCACAAGGATGCAAAAATCCTTGCTGATGCACAGGCTTTGGCAGAGAAGATTGAGAACCTTCAGTTCACCCTCACCGCAAAGGCAGAGGAGGAGAAAATCTTCGGTAGCATCACTTCGGCAGACCTTGCAGCTGCTTTGGCAGAGAAGGGTATCGAGGTTGACCGCAAGACCATCACTCTTGATGCAGTGAAGACTCTTGGTGAGTATGAGGCAACCGTTAAACTCCACAAGGAGGTTAAAGCAACCGTTCACTTCTCGGTTGTAGCAGAGTAACTTTTTAATACAAGACAAAGAGATGAAAAAAGATATCCATCCTAAGAACTATCGTATCGTTGCATTCAAGGATATGTCCAACGATCACGTATTTCTCTGCCGCTCGGCAGTGAACACCAAAGAGACTTTGGTTGTTGACGGTGTTGAGTATCCCGTTTACAAAATGGAGATTTCGAACACTTCGCACCCCTTCTACACCGGTAAGATGAAACTTGTTGATACCGCTGGTCGTGTTGATAAGTTTATGCAGCGTTACGCTCGCTACAGGAAGTAATTTCTTGTTAGAAAGCGGTGTAAACCAAAAGCGGACCCTTCGAAAGAAGAGTCCGCTTTTTTTGTTAGTGGCCTTAAGGCCCTTAAAGTCCTTAAAGCCCTATTTACTATTTACTAATTACTAATTACTCTTTGTAAACCAAAGTGCTACCTGACGACCTTGATTTCAATGCCATAGCGACCTCTCTTGGTGAGTGAGTTGGCGGTGAGGGTCAGTCGCTTGAGTTCGGGACCCCACACGCTGGACAGACGAGGGTCGGTCTGGGGAATGACCTCCATGGTAGGGGTAAATGCCTTGGCGTTGTAGTGCAACTCGATGCTCTTGCCCTCGGGGGTGGTGATGGCGACGATGCCTTTGCGCTCGGTGCTAATCTCGCCCCACGAGAGGAAGTTGAGTTGGTTGGCAGCGGTGGCCTCCTTGAGGCTGAACTGCTCGCTCACAACCACCTTGTCGGACTTCACGCTGATGGTGCGCACCCACTCGTTGATACCCGCTTCGGCGGGGTAGGCACCAGCAATGTCGGTGGTGAAGGTCTTACGCTGTTGGTCGGCCTTGGTGTTGCGTGCGGTCTGCTTTCGGCCGAACTTTTGGGAGTAGCCATTGATTGTGGGCAGGTTGTGGTAACCGCTCTGCATTGTCCAAATGGAGTAGCGTTCTTTGCCGAATGTCTGTCGGGTGTAGGTGCCCACTCCGGCATCAATCAACACGGGGCTGTTGTCCACATAGAGTGAGAATGTGCCGATGTCGTTGTGGTTGTGGCTCTCGTTGTTGTGTCCACCCTTTGTGGCGAGGAATATGGAACCGTTGCGGATGTAGCAGAATTCGGTCTGTGGGTACCAAGTGAAGTCGTAGTTGGGCACTGCGGGAGTGGCGGCAGCAAAGGAGTCCAACCCTCGCAGGGCTTCGAGACTGCGCCACATATCGCGTCCGTTTTTGCAGGCCTCGGCTTGTGGGGTGGAGCCATTGAGGGCAACCACATAGGCGGCCATTTGGCACATCTCTTCGCTCCCCACTGCGCTTCCGTAGCGGTGGATGAGCGACACGGGAGCACTATTTTTGGCACTCGCATCGGCAAAGTTCACCACCCAGTTGTTGCCCACATAGGAGCGGGCGATGTACTCGCCCATATTTTTGACCATCTTGTTGTCGAAAAAGGAGATGTTGCCTGCGGTGGCAAGATGCAACACGGAGAGGTAGTCGTAGACTTTGCCCGCAGCGTGTCCCCAATAGGCGGGGCCTTCCTCACAAGCGCCATCCTCTTTTACATAGTTAAGGTAGACATCCACCGACTGCATTGTGCGATAGACGCCCTCGGCCAACCTCTCGGGGTCCTCTTCGAGCAGGAGGAGGCATTGGAGCACGTTGCAGTTGCACCACGGGTTCCAGTTGTTGATTGTGTGGTTGGAGTAGTGCTTTGCTCCGGTCCACCAAAAGTCCTCAGGGCGAGAGAAGTAGGGCTCAATGATACGCTCCTTGACCTCGTTGCGGATGCGCTCGCTGATGATGGGCGAAATGGCCTCAATCTCGCTGCCGAAGAAGTGGTCCACCCAGGCCAACATTGCACCCATTTCGCACGACACAAGGGCCATCACGTGCTGGTCTTTGATGGGTACGGCGGTGCGCGGACGCTGTATGCTCTGGGTGTGGGCAGAGAGGGCCCACGAGGTCATCTCGCAGAAGTAGAACGCGCCGTTGATGATTTGGTCGATGAAACGCCCCTTGCCTTCGGCCAACTCGGCCAACACGAGGGTGGCGAGGGCGTTGCAGTTGGGGTTGTGCCTGTTCTCCATAATCTTGCGGTCGCCCGTGCGCTCAAAGGCCAGGTAGTCGGTGGCTCTCACCGTAATCCATTCGTGGGAGAGGAGTTTTTCGCCATTCTTTATGAGAGTGGGTTTGGCCTCTCCGGTTATGGCCTCCCAGGCTGCGCGGTCGGCATAGGCGGGGTAGGGTACCCACTCGCTTGGGGAAACGAGCAACTCTTTTAGTTGTTGCTGATTGACAGTGCTTTGCAATAGGTTGCGCTGGTCGGAACCATAGGTAGTGGCCAGCCCTCCGAGCAGGAGTGCCAACAGTAGGAGTGTGCGTTTCATTATAGGTGTAGGTTAGTTGTCAGTGCTTTTTTTTATTCGGTCAGGAGCGATTTCATAATGGTGGGGATGTCGGTGTTCTCCAACACTCGGCTGAAGGCATCGGCCCCTGCGCCATAGGCAAAGATGGGCACCATACCGCCCGAGTGTCCTCCGGTGGAGAAGTGGTATGTGTAGGGATTTTTGGCCACGTCAAACCTGTTGTTATTATTTATAATGGTAAGACCACCTGTTTCGTGGTCGGCCGTTACTACTACGAGTGTTCCTTCGTGTGCGTCGGCATAATCAAAGGCAATCTTCACGGCAGCGTCAAAGTCGAGTGTCTCGGCCACCACACCCTCGATGTTGTTGCCGTGGGCCTCGCCATCAATCTGCGAGCCCTCCACCATCAGGAAGAAACCGCTCTTGGCGGCTTTTGCATTGGCTGTGAGAATTTCCAAAGCCTTGGTGGTTGCATCGGGCAGGAAGTTGTCGCGACCTTTGAGAATGGAGGGGAGTCCTTTGCGTGCGGCGAGTATGCCGGCTTTGCCGGAGTGTACATCGGCGAGCTCCTCAAGCGAGGAACCAATAGTGTAGCCTTTCTCCTGGAACTTGGCCACAAGGTCCAGATTATCATCCCTTTGCGAGAAATACTTTTGACCACCGCCAAAGAAGACGTCAATGTCGCTCTCGAGGAATTGCTCGGCTATGCGGTCTTGGTCGTGGCGACTCTCAACGTGCCCAACGAAGGAGGCCGGTGTGGCGTGGGTTACGGCATAGGTAGCCACCACGCCTGTTGCCATACCGAGCCCCTCGGCCACCTCGCGGATGTTCTCCACGGGTTGCTTGTCGGAGTCCACACCAATTGCGCCATTGTAGGTCTTGGTGCCTGCGGCGAGTGCTGTACCTGCGGCTGCGGAGTCGGTGATGAGATTGTTGGCCGAATAGGTCTTTTGGAGTCCTACGTATTCTGCCCTCTCAAGGGCGAGTGGGGCGTAGTCCTGCTCAATCATTGTGGCGGTGATGTGCGCAATGCCCATACCGTCGCCAATCATAAATATGATGTTCTTTACTTTGGGCTCACTCTCGGTGGGAATGCGGTTGATGAACGAGACGAGGAGTCCACCGATGAGTACAACAAGAGTGCACTCAATGACGGTACGCAGAGTTTTGCTATACTTTTTCATTTTGGTTTGTCGTGTGTGTAGGTTTGAAATTCATACAAAGGTAACAAAAAATCAATAAAGTTGTGCTTTATTTCACGCAATCTGTTGCTAAAACCCTGCAAAAAGGGTATCTTTGCACGCGAAACGTGCAATGCCAAGGGGCCCAAGAAAACGTCCTTGTGAGTGGGCGTGTGGTCAATAAATTGGTGGCGTTGAGCGTTATAGGGAACGTATTTAATATCCAAAAACAGTTAAATATTGATGAAACGAGTAGTTCTATTTTTTGTTGCATTGACGGCCATTGCAACGCTCTCTTCGTGTGGAGGACGTGTGCAGAAGCAGCCGGCCGTGGAGAAAACCTACAAGATTATGACCGTGGAGTCGGCCGACCGTACCCTCAAGACGGGTTACAGTGCCACCATCAACGGTTGCCAAACGGTGGAAATTCGCCCGCAGGTGAGCGGTATGATTACCGAAATTCTCATCAACGAGGGCGACTTCGTGAGCAAAGGTCAGGTGCTTTTTGTCATCGACCAGACCCCCTACAAGGCAGCCTATGAGATTGCACAGGCCAACGTGAAGAGTGCCGAGGCAAGCCTCGCTACGGCCCAACTTATTCTCGATAGCAACAAGGAACTCTTTGCGCAGGATGTGGTGTCGGAGTTCGACCTGATGACCTCGCGCAACGACCTTGCCGAGGCCGAGGCTCGCTTGGCTCTGGCGAGGGCAGAGGAGATTAACGCTACCAACAACCTCTCTTACACCGAGGTTCGCTCGCCTGTGAATGGCGTTGCGAGTATGATTCCCTACCGCGTGGGCGCGCTCGTGAGCAGTAATATCAATATGCCTCTGGTTACGGTGTCGGACGATAGCGAGGTCTATGCCTACTTCTCTATGGCGGAGAATACTATGCTCGATATGATTCAGCAATATGGCTCTCTGCGTGAGGCTATGAGGGAGATGCCCGAGGTGGAACTCGTTATGAGCAACGGACAGACCTACAAACACAAGGGCCACATTGACGCCATTAGTGGTACCATCAGTGCTACCACCGGTGCAGTGAGCCTGCGTGCTTCGTTCCCCAACCGCCAGCGATTGCTGCGTGATGGTGGTAGTGGCCAGGTGGTGATTCCCTCGGTGCTGAAGGATGCCATCGTTATTCCCCAGGCAGCCACCTATGAGTTGCAGGAGCGCATCTTTGTCTACAAGGTTGTGGATGGCAAGGCTGTGTCGAGTCAGATTAAGGTTATGGCCCAGAACAACGGTGTGGAGTACATCGTAACCGAGGGCCTTGAGGTGGGTGATGTGATTGTGGCCGAGGGCGCAGGTTTGGTGCGTGAGGGCGCAGTTATCAAGACTGCCGAGCAGGTGGCCGCCGAAAAGGCCGCAGCCGAGCAGGCAGCCCAAGCATTGGCCGACAGTTTGAGTGTAGTGAACGAGTAAACAGAGAGGGAAGGAGCAGATTATGAACATTAGGACATTTATCGACCGTCCCATCTTTGCGGGTGTCATCTCGGTGATTATCGTGTTGCTGGGTGGCATTTGCCTTGTGGGACTCCCCGTGGAGCAGTTCCCCGAGATTGCTCCACCCACGGTTAGCGTGTCGGCCAACTATGCCGGTGCCAATGCCGAGACGGTGCAGAGGAGTGTGGTTATTCCTCTGGAGGAGGCCATCAACGGTGTGGAGAATATAATGTATATGACCTCATCGGCCACCAACAACGGCTCGGCTAACATCCAGATTTACTTCCGCCAGGGCACCAATGCCGATATGGCGATGGTGAATGTGCAGAACCGAATTGCCTCGGCCCAGGGCCTTCTGCCTGCCGAGGTAACCCGCAGTGGTGTGAGTGTGCGCAAGAGGCAGACCAGCCGCATCAAGACGCTGGCTATCTATAGCCCCGATGACTCGTTTGACGAGAGGTTTATTAGTAACTATCTGAAAATCAATATTGAGCCCCGACTCTCGCGTATCGCGGGTGTGGGTGAGGTTGATGTTAGGGGTGCCGACTACTCGCTACGTATCTGGCTTGACCCTGCCAAGATGGCCAAATACTCCCTTATGCCATCCGACATCAGCAAGGTGCTTGCCGAGCAGAACTTGGAGGCTCCCACGGGAACGCTGGGTGCCGACTCGGAAAACACCTTCCGCTATGTGCTTAAATATAGGGGCCGCTACGACCGCGAGGAGGACTACGCCAATATGGTCGTTAGGGCCGAGAGCGATGGTACGGTGTTGAGGCTTAAGGATGTGGCGAGAGTGGAACTCGGCTCAATGAGTTACGACTACATCGGTAAGGTGAACGGCCACCCGGGCACCACACTGATGATTTCCCAAACCTCGGGCTCCAATGCCAACGAGATTATTGAGGCTGTGGACCGTGAGGTTGAGGAGATTCGCAAAAACCTGCCCAAGGGTCTGGAGATTGTGGACCTTATGAGTACCAAAGACTTCCTTGATGCCTCCATTGCGAGTGTGGTTGAAACGCTCATTTTGGCCATCATCTTGGTTGTGCTGGTGGTGTATGTCTTCTTGCAGAGCTTCCGCTCCACACTCATTCCCTCGCTGGCCATCATCGTGTCGCTGATTGGTACCTTTGCGTTCCTTTCGGTGGCAGGTTTCAGTCTGAATATGATTACCCTGTTCGCACTTGTGCTTGTGATTGGTACGGTGGTGGACAACGCCATTGTGGTGGTGGAGGCCGTGCAGGCCAAGTTTGATGCGGGCTACCGCTCGCCCTACCTCGCCACGGTGGACGCAATGAAGGGTATTAGCAGTGCGCTGGTGGCAACCACCTTTGTCTTTATGGCGGTGTTCATTCCCGTGTGCTTTATGGGTGGCACAACGGGTACGTTCTACACCCAATTTGGTCTGACTATGGCTGTGGCTGTGGGTATCTCGCTGGTGAACTCAATGACCTTGAGCCCTGCGCTGTGTGCCCTGCTGATGAAGCCCCACACGGTGGGTGAGGATGGCAAAATGAGCTTCTCGGCTCGCTTCCACGTGGCCTTTGATGCGGGCTTCAAGGGACTTGTGAACCGCTACAAAAAGGGTGTGTTCTTTATGCTCCGCCGCCGCTGGCTGGCTTGGCTGCTGGTGATTGCAGCGGTGGGTGGCCTGTTCTATATGATGAGCACCACCAAGACGGGTCTTGTGCCCAAGGAAGATATGGGCTCCATCAATATTGACGTGCAGACACCTCCGGGTACCAACCTGGGCGAAACGGTGAGGGTTATGGAGCAAATATCCAACCGCTTGGATGCCATTGAGCAGATTGAGGCCTACTCCTACACCACCGGTTTTGGTATGATGAGTGGTGTGGGCTCTTCGTGCGGTGGTTTCAACATTAGGTTGAACGACTGGTCTGAGCGTACCGAAGAGGGCGATGATATTGATTCGGTGATTGAGCAAATTTATGCAGCCACGGCCGACATCACCTCGGCTAAGATTATGGTCTTCACACGTGGTATGATTCCCGGCTATGGCGCAAGTAGTGGCTTCGAACTCTATGTGCAGGACCAGAAGGGTGGCACCATTGAGGACCTCAAAACCATCACCGACAACCTCATTGTGGAACTCAACAAGAGGCCGGAAATTGGTAGGGCAAGCACCTCGTTTGACACCAAATATCCGCAGTACCTGTTGGAGGTGGATGCCGCAAGGTGTAAACGTAACGGCGTGTCGCCCAGCGACGTATTGAGCGTTGTGTCGGGCTACGTGGGTGGCTCCTATGCCTCCAATATGAACCGTTTTTCGAAACTCTATAGGGTTATGGTGCAGGCTTCGGCCGAGAGCAGGCTCGACACGGAGGCTATGAACAATATGTTCGTGCGCAACTCGGCAGGCGAGATGTCGCCCATCAGCCAATATGTAACCCTCACACGTATCTATGGCCCGCAGTCCATCTCGAGGTTTAACCTCTTCTCGGCCATTTCGGTCAATGGTCAGGCAGCCAACGGCTACTCTTCGGGTGAGGCCATCAAGGCCGTGAGGGAGGTTGCGGCCGATGTGTTGCCCGCAGGCTATGGCTATGAGTTTGGCGGTATGTCGCGTGAGGAGGCCTCGGGAGGTAGCTCCACGGCCATCATCTTTGTGATATGCGTGGTGTTTATTTACCTCATCCTGTGTGCGCTGTATGAGAGTATCTTCATCCCCATTGTGGTGATTTTGGCTGTGCCGTTTGGCCTGGCAGGTAGCTTCTTGTTTGCCAATATGTTTGGCTTGGAGAACAACATCTACCTCCAAATCGGTCTGCTGATGCTTATCGGTCTGCTGGCCAAGACGGCCATCCTGATTACCGAATATGCCTCGGTGCGCAGGGCAGAGGGTATGTCCATACCTATGGCGGCCCTGTCGGCAGCCAAGGCAAGGTTGAGGGCAATTCTGATGACCTCGCTCACAATGGTGTTCGGTATGTTGCCTATGATGTTCGCCACGGGTGTGGGTGCCAATGGTAACATATCCATCGGTGTGGGCACCGTGGGCGGTATGCTCATCGGTACCATCGCACTGCTATTTGTGGTGCCGGCACTGTTCATCATCTTCCAGACCATCGAGGAGAAGGTTATGCCCAAGAGGGAGAGACCGCAGATTGCCGAGGAGAGCAGCGTGGAATAGTGTGGAATAAAGAGTAGTTAGTAAAGAGTAATTAGTAAATAACAAAAAATATTTTTTTTCATTGGAACGGATGAAAAAGATAGTATCACATATCGTAGCGTGTGTGGCTGTGGCAATGCTGGCGAGCGGTTGCAGCCTCTACACCAAGTTTGAACGCCCACAGGTGCGTAACCTCCACGAACTCTATCCGGCCGACACTACCCACAGCCGCTTGGCCGACCTCAGTTGGAGGGAGTTCTTCACGGACACACTCTTGCAGAGCTACATCGCCAGAGGTTTGGAGTATAATATCGACCTGCGCAAGGCCCACGCCAATGTGGTGCAGGCTGAGGCTACCCTTGAAGCAGCAAAACTCGCCTTCCTGCCCAGCGTGAAGGCTTCGCTGAACGCCACGCTTGGTGGCGGTAGCGGCAGCGATGGGGTAACATTTTCGTATGACCTTACCCCCTCGGCTTCGTGGGAGGCAGACGTCTTTGGTAGGTTACGCAATGCGGAGAGGGGAGCAGCGGCTTCCCACGAGGCTATGGTGTTCTATGAGCAAGCCGTAAGGAGCAAACTCATCGTAACCATTGCCAACAGCTACTACACCCTGCTGATGCTTGACGAACAGCTCAAAACCAGCCAGCGCACACTCGACACCTGGGAGGAGAACATCCGAACCCTCACGGCACTCAAACGTGCAGGTAAGGCCACCGAGGCGGCCGTGTTGCAGGCCAAGGCGAACAAGTATAGCATCGAGGGCTCGGTGCTCACTCTGGAGCGACAAATCTCCGAGCAGGAGAACGCCCTGGCAACCCTTATGGGTGTGTTGCCCTTTGAGATTGCAAGGGGCACACTCAAGGAGCAGACCTTCCCCGAGGAGTTCTCGGTGGGTGTCCCCTTGGAATTGGTGGCCCTGCGTCCCGACGTGAGGGTGGCCGAGGCAGAACTTGCCACCAAATTCTATGCAGTGAATGAGGCCAAGGCGGCCTTCTACCCCTCCATAACTCTCACCGGCTCGGCAGGTTGGAGTGATGCGGCAGGTAGGGCTATTGCCAACCCCGGCGAGTTCATCGGACGAATGGTGGGTGGCATCGTGCAACCCATCTTTTCAAAGGGTGCCAACAAGGCCCGCTTGAAAATTGCCGAGGCACAGCAGGAGGCCGCCATTATGCAGTATCGCCAAACTCTGCTCAATGCTGGTGCCGAGGTGAACAATGCGGTGATGTTGTGGCAGTCGGCCCAAAAACGACTCGCCATTGACCTCAAGCAGGTGGTTACACTGCGTGCTGCGGTCTACAACACACAGTTGCTGATGAAATATGGCTCGGCAAGCTACCTGGAGGTGCTCACCGCACAGCAAAACCTGCTCAATGCGGAGTTGGCGGAGAGTTCCGACCGCTATGCCGAAATTCAGGGTATCATCAGTTTGTACTACGCCTTGGGTGGTGGCGTGAATTAGGACTCGGCCGACAAGGTACTCTCGGTCCTGCGACTTTGCAGGGGGGAGGAGAGGAAAAGGAAAAAAAAGAGGGAAAAAGTAGGGCTGACTTTTTGTAGTATTACAAGGCGTTATGGCAAAAGTTAAGAAAGCATATTTTTGTAAGGAGTGCGGCAACGAGGCTCCCAAATG
Source organism: Tidjanibacter sp. (assembly GCA_017503465.1). Taxonomy (GTDB): domain Bacteria; phylum Bacteroidota; class Bacteroidia; order Bacteroidales; family Rikenellaceae; genus Tidjanibacter. Next base: position 12,861 of record JAFVSY010000008.1, read on the forward strand.
GTTCGGTCAGTGCCCGGCGTGTGGCGCGTGGGGTAGTTGCTCGGAGGAGGTTGTGAGCCGCTCGGTGGGCGAGAGTTCGCTGCGCCGCGAAGGGAGTGTTAAACCCCGCAAGGTGGCCGAGATTGAGGAGGCCGACCAACAACGCATCCAACTGTGTAGTGCCGAGGTCAATAGGGTGCTCGGTGGAGGCCTTGTGAAGGGCTCTATGGTGTTGCTCGGTGGCGAGCCGGGTATCGGTAAGTCTACACTGAGCCTGCAGCTTGCACTATCTACGACCAATATCAAGACGCTCTATGTGAGTGGCGAGGAGTCGGCATCGCAAATCAAGATGAGGGCCGCACGACTCGGAACCGCCAACGAGGAGTGCTACATCTATCCCGAAACCCTGCTGGAGAACATCCTGGGCCAGATAGAGGCTATGGAGCCCGACCTGGTGGTGATAGACTCGGTGCAGACGATTTATAGCGAGGCCATCGAGTCGTCGGCAGGTAGCGTGTCCCAAATCAGGGAGTGCGCAGCAAGATTGCTGAAGGTGGCCAAGGAGAGGAATATCTCGGTGTTGATTATTGGCCACATCACCAAAGATGGAGCCATTGCGGGCCCGAAGATTTTGGAACACATCGTGGACGTGGTGCTCTCCTTCGAGGGCGACAACAACAATGTCTACCGCATATTGCGTGGCATAAAGAACCGCTTTGGAGCCACCTTTGAGATTGGCGTGTTTGAGATGAGGGATGAGGGCCTCGGCGAGGTCGAAAACCCCTCGGAGATACTTTTGAGCCACTTCGACGAGCCGCTGAGTGGAGTGGGCGTGGGTGCCGCAGTGGATGGCATCAGGCCCTACCTGATTGAGGTGCAGGCGCTGGTGAGCAATGCTGCCTACGGTACGCCCCAACGCTCCGCCACGGGCTACGATTATCGCAGGCTCAATATGCTCCTTGCGGTGTTGGAGAAACGTGTGGGAATGAAGATGTTCCAGAAGGACGTTTTCCTCAACTTTGCGGGCGGCTTCAAGGTGCAGGACACGGGCTTGGACTTGGCAGTTGTGGGAGCAGTGATTTCCTCCTACTTCGATAGGGCCATAGGCGAGGGGGTGTGTATGGCCGGCGAGATTGGCCTGTCGGGCGAGGTGAGGCCCGCACCGAGGACCGAACAACGCATTGCCGAGGCTGCAAGGCTGGGCTTTAGGAGGGTGATTGTAAGTGGCTATCTGGCAGGCCGAGGGCTGAAAGAGCCCAAGGGCGTGGAGGTGGTCTACATCAACACGGTGTCGGAGTTGCCGAAGGCAATGTTTTGATTTTCTGCAAAGTAATATTTACGGCCGAGGGTGGTGCCATAGGGGCAAAACTCTCGGCCGAAAAATTTGTGATTTTTGTGGAAAAAATGTTGATTAAATTGTTTGGCACAATCGGGAACAAATCATATATTTGTGCCGTTGAAAAGTGTGCCGAAAGAGAGTATGTTTACCAATAAACAAATGTTTGATACACAGAACTTTTTTGTTGGGTTTCGATATTGCAAGATATTGGATAGTGCTTTGACGGCAGTATAGGAGAGGGTTGTACACGTGTGGTGTCCTGCCCCCTTTTTTATTTTGTAGGCTACGCAGACAACATTTTTTTAACTTACATATTAACTTTTTTACAAACTAAAAACAATTCTTTATGAAGAGACTTTACTCATTAATCATCTCGTTGATGGTTGTTGGTGCAGCCTTCGCACAGAACCTGACGAGTGTCAGCGGAACGATTGTTGACGAGCAGGGCCTTCCTTTGGTTGGCGCCTCGGTAACCGTTCCCGGTACCACCTATGGTACAACTACCGACATCAACGGTATGTTTGTATTCAAGGTTGATGCCCAGGCAAAAGACCTTGTTGTCAGCTACGTTGGCTACAAGGACAAAACCGTTGCCGTAAAGGGCAAACTCGGTAACATCAAGTTGGAGTCGGACGCTACCGCTTTGGAGGACATCATCATCACCCAGAGTGTGGCAGTTGCCCGTAAGACTCCTGTTGCTGTTTCGACTCTGACTCAGGAGACCATTGCCGAGCGTATCGGTACTATGGAGCTTCCTGAGGTGCTGAACACCACTCCCGGTGTGTATGCTCACAAGCAGGGTGGTGGCTTTGGCGACTCGGAGATTCGTATGCGTGGTTTCAAGCAGGAGAACGTTGCTGTGATGATTAATGGTGTGCCCATCAACGATATGGAGTGGGGCGGTACCTATTGGAGCAACTGGATGGGCTTGGCCGACGTAACCCGCAGTATGCAGACTCAGCGTGGTCTTGGTGCTTCGAAGATTTCTTCGCCCTCGGTTGGTGGTATGATCAACATCGTAACTGCCGGTTTGGAGGCAAAGAAGGGCGGTAAGGTCTTCTATGGCACCGGTAATGACGGTATGAACAACGTAGGTTTCAGCTATTCGACCGGTATGAGCGAGGATGGCTGGGCAATGACCGTGTCGTTCTCGAAGAAGTCGGGCGACGGCTGGGTACAGGGTACCGAGTATGAGTCGTACAACTACTTCTTCAACCTCTCGAAACGTCTGAACAGCAAACACCAGTTGTCGTTCACCGCATTTGGTGCACCCCAGGAGCACTACCAGCGTAATAGCAACGACGGTCTGACCATCGCCAACTGGCAGAGTGGTAAGATTCAGAACTATATGGGCAACGACAGCAGGTACAAATACAACCCCACTTATGGTTTCGGTAAGAACGGTGTTCGCAAGACCTCTTCCTACAACCAGTACCACAAACCCCTGATGACTCTGAACCACCAGTGGCAGATTTCGGACGACTCGAACCTATCGACCGCAGTTTATCTCTCGCTTGGTCGTGGTAATGGCTACAGTGGCCAGGGCCGTGATGGTTTCTCCAACAGCAGCTGGTATGGTGGTAGCTATGGTACCCCCAACAACCTGATGGTGGATACCGATGGTGATGGTATCAACGAGACCGGCACCCGCAACGCCGATGGTACCTACAACTACGCCGCAATCCAGATGATGAACGAGGCCAGCAAGACCGGTTCGAAGATGGCAATGGGTAAGAGCGTGAACGACCACTTGTGGTATGGTATTATGTCGAACTACACCAAGGAGATTAACGACGAGTTGACCTTCTCGGGTGGTTTGGATGCTCGCTACTATGTTGGTACTCACACCAATGAGCTGATTGACCTCTACAATGGTGCATACTATATCGACGATAGCAGCCGTAAGAATGTGAAGGTTGAGAACAATGCAGCTGCAGCAGATCCCGCTTGGAAGATGGAGAAGTTGCAGGTTGGCGACGTTGTTTACCGTGACTACGACAGCCGCATTGGCCAGATTGGCTTGTTCGGTCAGTTGGAGTACAGCACCGAGGAACTCACCTCGTTCATTTCGGGTTCGTGGAGCAACCACACCTACAGCCGCTACGACCGCTTCTACTATGATGCAGACCACGCACAGAGCGACATCTTCAACACCAATGGCTTCACTCTGAAGGCCGGTGCAAACTACAATGTTACTGAGCACAGCAACGTATTTGCCAACGTGGGTTACATCTCGCGTGCTCCCTTCTTCTCGGGTGGCGTGTTCCTCAACAGCACCGTAAGTAACCTCATCAACCCCGATGCAGTGAACGAGAAGGTATTCTCGGCTGAGATTGGTTATGGTTTCCGCAACGAGTGGTTGAATGTAAACGTGAATGCCTACTATACCAAGTGGATGGATAAGACTATGGCTCGTACCCAGGAGTACTCCTATTATCAGGTTAATGGCGAGTCGTTTGACGAGAACGGTATGCCTTTCGACAGCAAGGCTGATGGCGCAACCGCTATTGCCAGCCGTTGGAGCGTGAATATGACCGGCGTTAACGCTGTTCACAAAGGTATTGAGGTTGACTTCACCGCCAAACCCTACGTTTGGTTGGAGGTTAATGGTATGTTGTCGATTGGTGACTGGCGCTGGGCAAGCAACGCCAATGGCTACTTCTACGATGCAGGCACCAGCCAGCCTATGAAGGATATGTATGGTAGTGTTGCCAGCGGCACAGCTGCCGAGGACCACCTGAAGACCACCATCAACCTGAAGGGTATCCACGTTGGTGGCTCGCCCCAGACCACTGCTTCGTTGGGTGCAGTCTTCAAACCCAGCCGCACTCTTCGTGTTGGTGCAACCTACAACATCTACTCTCGCCTCTATGCAGACTACTCGTTGTCGGCCAACAGCATTTCAGCTGGTGGTGTGACCAACGTGGTTGAGCCTTGGATGGCTCCTACCGGTGGCCAGATGGACGTGTTTGCAAGCCAGAACTTCAAGTTTGCAGGCTTGGATGCTACTTTGAGCGGTAACGTTCACAACCTCTTCAACCAGGAGTATATCACCTTTATGAAGGATGGTGGCGATGGCAAGTGGAACTCGGCTTACGGTTTCTTCGCTATGGGCCGTACCTACTCTGTTAAACTCAGTGTGAAATTCTAACGAAACCGTTAAAAGAGATAAACGACTATGAAAAAATTACTTTATATTGCATCAGTATTTGCGGCTGCTCTGATGGTGGGTTGTAACTACCTCGACAACTTCGATATGGATTTCGAGGAGAATGGTAAGCCCACCGATGTGAAGAACATCGAGTACACTCTCACAGCCGAAGACTACAAGACTATTTCTAGCAACAAGACCAACACTGCTCTTGCTACCGAGAATGGTGAGAGTGCAGGTCTGAAAGCCCTCGCCAGCAATCTCTACTTCACCAACGAGATTACCGCTGCCGAGTATGCTCCCGCATTCATTGCCGACAAGTGGTACACTGCCGACCCTGGCTCGCAGGTGCTTCTCACCTACAACTACGAGGTTGCTGCTCCTGCCGACTTCGAGAAGTTGGAGGACCCTATGACCTACACCGTTGCCAAGGCCGACTACCAGGCAGTGTGGGGTGACGAGGAGAACTTCGTGCTCTACTTCTCGCCTGCCTACAGCGCAGAGAAGAACCTTCCCACCATTTTGGCTACTGCAATCAGCGAGCCCGAGACCGGCGACCACGTTGTTGTTACCTACAACTACTCGGCAACCGAGCCTGTGTTTGGCGGTGGTGCTGACGAGGTGAAACTCCCCACCGAGATTAACGATGATTTTGTTGGCTATGAAAAATATGCAAAAGAGTTTGCAGGCTGGCAGAATGTATGTGTGAAAGGTGATGCACCTTGGAGTGCTCGCGACTTTAACGGTAATGTGTATGTTCAGTGTACTGCTAATAATACCAGTGGAGAGATTGACTCTTGGTTGATTTCGCAGCAGATTGACCTCTCGCAGTGCGAGAATCCTGCTTTGGCATTCGATGTGTGTCTTGGCTATCTCAAAGGGGATGCTGCTTTGCAGGTTTACTACTCGGAGGACTACGATGGCGAGGACGTTGAGGGTGCAACTTGGGTTGAACTCACCAACAACTATGCTTTCCACAAGCCCTCGGGCACTTACGGTACTTTGTCGCCTGCCGGTATCGGCACTCTGACCTTTGCGGAGGGTAGCGCAAAGAAGGTTTACATTGCATTCCGCTACACGGGTCTTGCTCCCGACTCCACCACCACTTTCCAGATTGACAAAGTTCAGTTGGGTGATGTTGTTGACGTTGTTGCTACCGAGGTTTACAAGTTCAGCTTCCCCGATAAGTCGCTTGGCGATTGGACTGCTGTTAATGCAAAGGGTGAGGATAAAGATTGGTATGCAAGCGCATATGCAGGTACTCCTTATGCTTCTATCTCTGCTCACGGTGGTGCTGGCGAGCAGGAGGACTGGCTCATCTCGCCCGAGATTGAGATTCCTGCTACTACCGATGGCGGTACAAACACTGTTTCGCAGCTCTCGTTCGTTCTCAAATATCGCTACCACAATGGCGACTGCTTGAACGTTTACCTTTCGGAGGATTTTGCAGGTGATGTTGCTACCGCAACTTGGACCGAGATTAGCGACTATTTCGCTCTCGAGCTCAACGATGCAAACAATGATAACTATGCTTTGGCTGGTTGCGCTGCTTTGAACTCGTATGCAGGTAAGAAGATTCGCGTAGCCTTCAAGTACACCGGTGCTGTGGGTGGTGTAACAACTACTGTTCAGCTTACTGATGTAACTGTTCAGACCTTGGCTCACGCTGCCGCCGCTCCTGCTGTTTACAAAGTGCAGATGGCTGCAACCGAGTCGTTGCAGGCTCTCTACGCTTGGGATGGCAACGCTTGGAAGGTGGCCGATGTTGCTCTCTTGCAGGCTGGCGACTACAAGACTATGGGCGCGACCTATGGCAACTTGAGTGGCGACTACAACGTCTATCTGAACAAGTATCTGAACACTCTCTATCCCTATGCTGCTACAGATGCAGTTGAGACCGTTCTGTTCAAATACTACGATGGCACTACCACCGATTGGAAGGCTGCTCGCTACACCTTCAACGGTACCGAGTGGGTGAACAACGCAATTGCAACCAAGACCGACCAGTTTAGGTACCTCAAAGAGTGGCTCTACGACCCCAGCATCGAACTGACTCTGCTCGGCAATAAGGATGCTGCTGCGAAGCCCTACTACCAAACTATCGTAGACTACGTTGCTGCAACCTATGGCACCGGCTACTACCAGACCGGTTATACCAACGCCGAGCGTTACTATGGTGCAAGTGCCTACTACACTAACGTAGATTTGCGTTTGGACAAGTGGCGCACCGACTGTCCTATTGGTGGTGAGGCATATGGCGCAATGACCGACGAGGAACTTGTTGCTTTGCAGTATGAGCGTCTGAAAGAGATGTTCGTTCCTATGCTGAAACACTATTGGCCCAATGTTGCACCAGTTGAGGGTCTGGAGGTTACCGCTCGTATCAACTTTGTTGTCTACGATGGCGTAAACCACAACTACACCATCCTCTACGACGTGACCGGCTTGGCCGAGTTCACCTACCGTGAGGGTTCGCTCCAGGAGGTTACCGAGTAATCGGAGCGACACCTTACGTAAGAAAGTTAGCGTGGTCCACAGCGGGCCACGCTAACTTTTTTTTGTGGCCCTTTGTTTTTTACCGAGGTATTTGTTAATTTTGCGTTCCTTGTAAAATCAAAATCCAAATTTATGTTAAAGCATATATCAGGCATTAGCATAATAGGGGCCATAAATTCAGAGTCCTCTCGGAACACAAAGAATCTCGGCAGAATTCGGCCCATCAGAACGCCCGAAGGGCAGCCCAAATTCTGCGCCGGCAGAAAGGGCCTACTCTTAGACGTGGTCATCGACAACACCCATTGCGCCCTGAAATGTTACTCCGAGCCCGCCAAGCGGACAGCGGAGGTGTGTGAGTATGTGTGCGGTCTTGGCTCCGACCGTCTGCCTCGCCCCATTTTCTACCCACAGGAGTTGGCTGTGCCGGTGCAAGGAGGCGTTGAGTGGGCCGATGTGTCGCTGTACTCGTGGGTGGAGGGGCGCACACTCGATTTTGAAATCAGGCGGCACGCACACAATGGTAATGCCGAAATGTTGGACCGGTTGGCCGCAGAGTTCGCCTCGCTGGCCCTCGACATTCTCAACTCGCCTTGGCGACACGGCGACCTCAAACCCGAAAATATCATCGTTGGCCCCGATGGACGTATGGTGCTTGTGGACCTTGACGCCCTATGGGCCGAGTCGTTACCCGTGGGCGAAGAGGTGGGCACGCCCGGTTTTGTGCATCCACTGCGTGGGACTGCCCACGACAGCCACATTGACGACTATCCCATCGCTCTGATTGCCACCAATCTCTGCGCCCTCGCATTGCATCCCGACCTGCCACTTGCCTCCAATGGGCTGCTTTTTACCCCAACGGAAGCCATTGAGGGTGGCGAGGTGTTCGGTAGGGTGGCCCGCCTATTGGCCTCCGAAGTGCCTGCAATGGAGCCCTTGTGTGCTGCCCTTGCAAGCCCACACTCCTATCGTGTTGAAAACCTTAAGAATATGCTCGCATCCCTATGTATAGCGCACCGATAACACGCCAAAGCAAAGGAGCGGTGGTGTTGCTCATCGACCAATCGGGCTCGATGGCCGAGGATACCACCTTCAACGGCACTACCACCACAAAGGCCGCCGCTGTGGCCGACATTGCCAACTCGCTCATTGAGGAATTCATCAATCGTTCAAGCCGCAATAGGGGAGTGGCAGACTACTTCGATGTGGCTGTCATTGGCTACGGTGGTGAGCAGGCCAAGTCGCTCTTGGGTAACCGCTTTCGCTCCATTGTGGAGATTGACGCGATGTGTGTGCCCACAGCCCAGCAGCACTCCTACCATAGCTTGCCTACGGGCGAGAAATTGGACTTCCTGTTTCATCGGAGACAGTGGGTGGAGCCCGTGGCGAAGGGGCGCACGCCGATGAAGGCCGCCTTGCAAGAGGCGCATCGTTTGGCAGCAGCTTGGTGCCGCAAGCACCCAAGTAGTTTTCCTCCCATCGTTATCAACATTACCGATGGCGAGGCCACCGATGCCACAGCCGAGGAGCTGTTGAGCGTGGCCGATAGGCTCAAATCGCTCGGCACCGATGATGGGACGTTGTTGCTCTTCAACATTCACGTAAACGCCAAGCCCTCGCAGGAGGAGGTGGTTGTTAAGTGGCCTACCGATGCGACCACTCTCCCCGATAGCCGCAATGCCCGCACCCTCTACACTATGGCGAGTTCGCTGCCACCACTCTACAACACCCACATTGCACAAATCAAGGGTGAGGAGCCTTTGCAGGTCTATCGTGCCGTGTGCTACAACTCCTCGTGCGATGACCTTGTGGGTGCAATGCTCATCGGCTCGCTCTCCTTGGGGCAGATAATATAACCTTTATCTTTGTTTGAATGACACCCAAAGCCCTGACTACACCCATGTCCGACCTGCTCAATGCGCTACTGCTCCACACAACCCTGTGGCAGCAAGGCGAGTTGGCAACCATTGTGGTGCCCGACACCGGCCACGGTAAACCCACGTTTTGGCACACTTCGGATGGGGTGGTCGTGGAGGCTTTGTGTGGCGGTAGGGAGGTGTGGCTCACATTGTTGCCCGACATTAAGGTGGCCGAGTGCAACGAGATAGCCGCCCGAATTCCACTCACACACTCGTTGGAGGTACTCTCCGATGCGCAATTCTTCCCCGCGGCACTCTCCTACAACGACTGCAACGGAGTGCTTCACACCTGTGCGGTGATGGTGCAGGAGCGTTTTGTGCCGTTGGATAGTTTCATCCGACACAACATCTCTGCACGCCACCAACAACGCCTTCGCAATGCTTTGCACAGCATCGCTATCAATAGCGCAACCTTCTTGGACGGCACTCTCACCCACGGTCGCCTTGCAAGGGGCATTGTGGGCTTCACTCCCGAGGGGTCGCTACGCTTGGCCGACTACCCCTTGGCCCACCGTGCCACCAACCCGCGTGGCGATTGCTGCTCGTTGGCACGTTGTGCTCTGCTAATCTTTGTGGCAGCGTGCAGTAAACGTGCTTACGCTTTGCTGGCCGGAGGTGCATTGGGCCACCTTGAGCGGGCAAAAGTCTATGAATATATCGCAGCAGCCGCACAGCACCACGGAGCCGATGGGCTTGTCGTGGCAGCCTCTGTGTGCGCAAGGGAGGATGGCGATGTGGAGAGCTATTGTATGGCCATTGCGGGATTGAGTCGTGAGCCCTTCCGCCCTCTGCCGCTATTGGAAAACCTCCTTGCGCAGGCGGCACAACTTGGTGCAAATCATTGCCTCGTGCCTGTGGAAGAGGTGCGCAGGTTGGTTGTGCCCGACCGCATCGACCTCAAGACGTGCGACTTTGTGGGCGCTCCGGCCGACACCTACATCCGCTTCTGCAAGGGTGGTCTGTGGGGCTTTGCCTCCCACAGGGGCGACATTATCCATATGGACCGCCCGCTGACCTACGCCACCGATTTCTATGAAGGGTTGGCGGTGGTGCGCACCGAGAGTGGCTTCGGGGTGGTGAACACCTTGGGCGAATGGGTTATGGCCGATCGCTGGGCCGACATCGTGTGGCACGGCGAGGAGAATGTGATTGCGGCCACGGAGGATGGCACCACGTGGCACCTCTACAACCGTATGGGCCACCAAATATCATACTATGCCACCCAAGGCTTTGGCACCCCAAGCGAGGGCTACATTGTGGCACAATGCAACGGTAAGTTCGGCTACTACACCACCGATGGTGTTAAGCGCACCGACTTCATCTACGAGCAGGCAGGCTCCTTCCACGGTGGCTATGCTCTTGTGCGCTACAACGGCAACACCTACCACATCGACACCTCCTTCCACCGCATCACATCCCTGCAAGAACTCCTGCTGGCCGAGGGTAAATTGTAGCCCCCACGCACGCAGATGTTTCCTAATAAGGTAAATGCTGCGTCAAACCACCACTGCCTCATTTGCGCATTTGTCGGCTTGTTTTTCTCTTTGCAACTCGGTTGCACAAATTTTATTAGTATCTTTGTGGGGTAAAAGTTCTTTTTGAGAACACATTAGTAGAGAATGTTATAAAATAACCAAACAAAAATATGAAGACAGAGTATATCCCTTTCGTTGAAGAACTGATTGAACTTGCCATCAAAGAGGACATCGGCGATGGCGACCACACCTCCCTTTCGACCATCCCCGCCGATGCACGCGGCAGGATGAAACTCCTTGTGAAGCAGGAGGGTATCATCGCAGGTATTGAGGTGGCTGTGGAGGTGTTCCGCAGGCTCGACGAGAGCATTTCCATAGACCTTCTGGTGGCCGATGGCGACCACGTGAAGGTGGGCGATGTGGCTTTCTATGTGGAGGGTCGCATCCAGACCTTGTTGCAGGCCGAGCGTATTGTGCTCAACATTATGCAGCGAATGAGTGGCGTGGCTACCCAAACGGCCGTCTATGCCAAGGCGCTGGAGGGTACGGGTTGCAAGGTGCTCGACACCCGCAAGACCACTCCCGGTATGAGGGTGCTGGACAAGATGGCTGTGAAGATTGGTGGTGGCGAAAACCACCGCATTGGTCTGTTTGATATGGTGCTACTGAAGGACAACCACATCGACTTTGCGGGTGGCATTGTGCCCGCTATCAAGAGCGTGAAGGCCTACTTGGCGGAGAAGGGCAAGAACATCCCCATTGAGTGTGAGGTGCGCTCGTTGGAGGACATTGACCTCGTGTTTGAGGCCGGCGGTGTGGACCGCATAATGTTTGACAACTTCACCCCCAAGATGACCCGCAAGGCTGTGGAGAAGGTGGCCGGCAGGTGCAGCACCGAGTCCTCTGGCGGTATCACCCTCGAGACTATGAGGGAGTATGCTGAAGCAGGTGTGGACTACATCTCGGTGGGTGCCCTCACGCACCAAATCAAGAGCCTCGATTTGAGCCTCAAAGCGTGCAAATAGGTAGGTTTGTGTATGTTTGTGCCCACAAAGAGGGGCGCAAAATGGTCATTTTTGAGTATTGACATTGCCACTCGGTAGGGATACCTTTGCGGTGGCTTTGTGTGGAAAAATAGAGGAGAAGATGAAGAGAACGATTGCGATATGGACAATGTTGGTTGTGGCTGTGGGTGCGCTCTCGGCCCAACCTCGCTTTGTGTATGACGACATCGCCGATGGCAAGTTTGCCCAGAGGAGTGTGGCAGGTCTGCGCTCTATGGCCGATGGCCGCCACTACACCACCTTCCGCAACGGTGTCATCGTGCGCCACGCCTACGAGGGCCGGGAGCAGAGCGTGGAGTTGCTCGACGTGAAGAGCCTCGGCATTGAGGGTAGGGTGGAGGAGTACACCTTCTCGCCCGATGAACGAAGAGTAATGTTCCGCATCGACTCCGAGCCCCTCTATCGCCGCAGCCACCACTCCCACTACGCTGTCTATGACCTCACAAGTGGAGAGTTGGAGAGCGTGGACGAGAGCCACAGTGTACGCTGGGCCGAGTTTTCGCCTAACGGAGCAAAGGTGGCCTTTGTGAAGGAGAACAACCTCTATATTCGCGACTTGGAGTGCGATTTCACCTATCCGCTCACGACCGATGGCGAGTGGAACCACATAATCAACGGTATGCCCGACTGGGTATATGAGGAGGAGTGGGGCATTGACAACGCCTTTGAGTGGTCGCCCGATGGTGGCAAGATTGCCTTCTTGCGTAGCGACGAGAGCAGGGTGAAGGAGTTTGGGTTTATGAAGTACCTCACCGGTAGCCCCTATCCCGAGTTGTTCAAGTATAAGTACCCCAAGGCTGGTGAGGAGAACTCCTCGGTGTCGCTCCACGTGTTTGACGTGGCGAGTGGTACTACGGCTACAGTGAGCCGCAACACCCCGCAGGACGACCTCTACATCCCCTTCTTCGATTGGACTCCCGACGGCAGGCTCTACTACTTTGTCATCAACCGCCTTCAAAACCACCTCTCGGTGGTGTTGTGCGACCACAATGGCGAGCAGAGGGAGATTTATGCCGAGCAGGATGACAAATATATTGACGGCATAGGGCTGGGCACCATCACCTTCCTCTCCGACTCCGACCGCTTCCTGGTGTTGAGCGAGCGCGGGGGCTACAACCACATCTACCTCTCAAGCCTCTCCAAGGGCGGACTCACGCCACTGACCGAGGGTGAGTGGAACGTAACGGAGGTGGTGTGCGCCACAGACAAGCGCATTTGGTACCTCTCAACCGAGGGCTCGCCCCTGCGTAGGGAACTCTATTCGGTGGGTATCAATGGCAAGGGTAAACAGCGACTTTCGACCACTTCGGGTACCTACCGTATCGCTCCGAGTGCGGGTTGTCGCTACTATGTGAGCTACTTCTCCAATGCCACCACGCCCAACATCGTAACCCTCCACAAGGGTAACGGCAAGTTGGTCGATACGCTGGAAAGCAACGAGGCCTTGAGGCGCTATATTGCCGAGGTGCAACTCCCTGCAAAGGAGTTTTTCACCTTTGCCACCGAGCGCGGCGACACCCTCAATGCCTACATCAAAAAGCCCACAGGGTTTGACCCAAGCAAGAAATACCCCGTGCTGATTACCCAATACAGTGGCCCCGGCTCGCAGGACGTGAGGGATAGGTGGACCATTGATTGGGAGGATGCGCTGGTACAGCAGGGCTACGTGGTGGTAGATTGCGACCCGAGGGGTACGGGCTTCCGTAGCGCAGCCTTCAAGAAGAGCACCTATGGAATTATGGGACGCCTTGAGACCGAGGACCAAATCAGCCTTGCACGCTGGGTGGCAGAGCAGGAGTGGGCCGACAGCGAGCGCATCGGTATCTATGGATGGAGCTATGGTGGCTTTATGGCCCTGAACTGCATCCTCAAAGGGGCCGATGTATTCAAAATGGCCATTGCGGTGGCTCCGGTAACCTCGTGGAGGTACTACGACTCGGTCTACACCGAGCGTGTGAATGGCCTGCCGCAGAGTAATGCCGAGGGCTATGACGAGCCTTCGCCCATTGGCTATGCCGCCAACCTCAAGGGAAAACTGCTGCTGATGCACGGCACAGCAGACGACAACGTACACGTGCAGAATACCCACGCTATGGCCTATGAGTTTGTCAAGGCCGGAAAGCAGATTGATATGATGATTTACACCGACGACAACCACTCTATGGTGCCCTATGGTCGCAGGAACGTAAGGCAGAAGATGGTTGATTACTGCCTCGAAAACCTCTAACGGAGAGGTTTTTTTATATGGCAGAAATGGAGTGAGTATGGCTCGGTGAATGATGGTTAGTGAAAGGAAATGAAGATGAAAAGATTTTTTGTGGTGGCAATGATGGTGCTGTGTGGCACATTTGTGTCCGTGGCGCAGAATGTTTCGGGACGTGTGGTAGACGCCGAGGGTAATGCCTTGGTGGGTGCTACGGTCTTTTGGAACGACACTACGGTGGGCACCGTTACCGACGCCGAGGGCCGCTATGAGGTCTACCGAGTGAAGGGCCACAACGTGTTGGTGGCCACCTACTTGGGCTACACCGATGCCGCCGTGGAAGTGAGTGCCGACCGCAAGGTGGTCGATTTCACCCTCACTAATGGCGTTGGCATTGAGGAGATTGTGGTGGAGGGCTCAATGGGCGGTAACTTCATCCGTCAGGGCGGTATTGCCAAGGACGAGATGATTAGTTTTGCAGGCCTCTGCAAGATGGCGTGTTGCAACTTGGCCGAGAGTTTTGAGAACTCTGCATCGGTTACGGTGGGCTATAGCGACGCCGTGAGTGGCAGCCGCCAGATTAAGATGCTCGGTTTGGCGGGTACCTACACCCAAATTCTTGACGAGAATAGGCCCATAATGCGAGGTATAGGTTCGCCCTATGGACTCAACTACACCCCCGGTATGTGGCTCAACTCCATTCAGGTGTCGAAGGGTATTGCCTCCGTTACTGCAGGCCACGAGGCCATCACGGGCCAAATCAACCTCGAGTACCGCAAGCCCACGGACGAGCAGAAGTTCTTCCTCAATCTCTACTTCGACAACGAACTCAAACCCGAGGCCAACATCGCAGTGCCCATTGCGCTCACTAAGGATAAACGCCTCACCACCACCGTGTTGCTCCACTATTCGGGCGACACCAACGAGTATGATCACAACGAGGATGGTTTCCGAGATTTGCCTATGGCGCGCCAGATGAACGTGGCCAACCGTTGGCTCTATCAGCAGCCCAATGGTACCCAATGGCGTTGGGGCTGGAGGTATGTGGACGAAAACCGCGAGGGTGGCCAGATGGGCTACGACCACAAGAAGATGTACGACCAGCTCGTGAGCGACAAGCCACACACCTATGGCTCCGATATGCACAACCGAGGACTGAACGCCTACCTGAAGGTGGGTAAGCCCGTTGGCGCAGCCGTGTGGGACGAGGAGAATCAGGAGGAGGCTCGCTCCAGCGTGGCCTTTGTGATGGATATGGACAACTTTGCGATGGATTCCTACTTTGGCCGCAACACCTACAATGGCGTGGAGCAATCCGTGTGGGGCAACCTCTCCTATCAGCACTACTTCACGGGCCGTTCCTCGTTGATGGCCGGTGGCTCAATGTGGGTGCGCCACGTGGAGGAGGATGTGTTGCAGGCAGCCCTGCCCTTGCAGAACTATATGGATATGGTGGAGCCGGGCCTGTTTGCGGAGTATACCTACAACATAAAAGATAAGTTCTCGCTGGTGGCAGGTATCCGTGGCGACCTCTCAACCATCCCCGGCGGAGTGGCCGAGGGGGGCGAATTGGTCCCTGCGCAGAGCGACTTCCTGCTCACTCCCCGTATGCACCTGCGCTACAACTTCACCGAGCAGACCGCTTTGAGGGCTTCGGCAGGTTTGGGCTCACGTAGGGTTATGCCCTTCACGGACAACATCTGGATGCTCGGTACCAATCGTACTATTGTGAACGAGTTGGAGCGTGGCGAGGAGATTGAGAAGGCTGCAACCATTGGCGCAAGCCTCACCCACACGTTGAGCGCAGTGGACTACAACGACCTCACAATCAGTTTCGACTACTTCCACACCCGATTTACCAACGCAGTGGTGGCCGACCAAGAGTGGGCGGATAACTCCATCCGCATCTACAACCTCGCCCAGAGTGGGGCAGCCTTTGCCCACAATTGGCAGTTGGATGTGCAGTGGACTCCGCTGGAGGGACTGGATATTTTCACCACCTTCCGCTACACCGACTCCAAGATTACCAAGCAGTTGGATGGGGTAGAGTGCCTTGTGGACCGCCCTCTGGTGGGTAAGTTCAAGGGCCTTGTGAATGTGCAGTATGCCACCAAGTTCCGCCGCTGGGTGTTCGACTTCACGGCCCAACTCAATGGCCCGATGAGGTTGCCCGCACTCGATGGCAATGTGATGGAGGCCGACTATTCGCCCATCTACCCGATGCTCTATGGTCAGGTTAGCCACCGCATCGGTCAGTGGGACATCTACGTTGGTTGCGAGAACATTCTCGACTTTATGCAACACAACCCCATCATTGCAGCCGATGCACCCTTCTCGCCCGAGTTCAACTCCTCGGTGGTGTGGGGACCGCTTATGGGTCGCAAGTTCTACATTGGAGCAAGATTTAACTTATACTAATACCTATTTACAACTATGAAAAGACTATTTGTTGTGATGATGACTCTCGCCCTCGGACTCGGCACCGTGTGTGCACAGGAGAAGAAAGAGGTGAAAAAGAGAGCAACCGTAACTTTCGCCACCGACCTCGATTGCGAGAGTTGCGCCAAGAAGGTGCTGGATGTTATTCCCTTCAAGAAGGGCGTGAAGGATGTTGTGGTAGATGTCCCCACCAAGGCTATCACGGTAACCTACGACCCCCGCAAGACCACCGAGGCTAACCTCGTGGAGGCTTTGGCAAAGATTGACGTACACGTGCAGAAGGATTGCAAGGGTGCCGATTGTGGTAAGAAGGATGCGGGGTGTAAGGATGCCGAGTGCAAAGGCCACGACCACTCCCACGCCGGCCACAAACACTGATTGATTGTTTGTGCCCACCAGCGCACACACACAACGAGCCACACCGCTTTCGGGGGAGTGGCTCGTTTGTTTTTTTAGTTGATGGGAAATAGGGGGAGAGTAGGGAGAGTAGGGAGAGTAGGGAGAGTAGGGAGAGTAGGGAGAGTAGGGAGAGTAGGGAGATAGCCTATGTTTATTCTTCCTATTCTTCCTATCCCATTGCCAA